>JALRHB010000082.1:328-5996 GCA_023253245.1 Polynucleobacter sp.
AATCATCAAGGTGAATTTAAGCCGATTGCAGTCCAAATCGCTGGCGCTGATCCCAAAATGATGGCGGCGGCGGCCAAGCTCAATGTTGATCATGGTGCCCAGATTATTGATATCAATATGGGATGCCCCGCTAAAAAAGTCTGCAATGTCGCGGCCGGCTCAGCACTCCTAAGAGACGAACCATTAGTAAAGCAAATATTAGAAGCTGTGGTTCAAGCAGTAGGCATTGGTCCAGATGCCGTACCAGTCACTTTAAAAATCCGGACTGGCTGGGATCGAGAGAATAAAAACGCTATCGAAGTTGCGCACCTTGCAGAGCAAGCAGGCATCTCCATGCTTACTGTTCATGGCCGTACAAGAGCCGATCTCTATCATGGTGAAGCCGAATACGAAACCATTACAGCGGTAAAAAATAATGTCAGCATCCCTGTGGTAGCGAATGGTGATATCAATACTCCAGAAAAGGCTCAATTTGTATTAGAGACAACTGGAGCGGATGCTGTGATGATCGGCCGCGCAGCTCAAGGTCGTCCTTGGATTTTTCGAGAGATTAACCACTACTTGGAAACTGGCAAGAAACTACCAACACCCAAGATCGATGAGATTCAATCCATTATGAATACTCACCTCTTAGATCATTACGAGTTCTATGGCGAGCATATTGGCTTACGTACTGCACGCAAACACATTGGCTGGTATTGCAAAGGGTTACGTGACTCTCATTCTTTTCGCCAGCGCATGAATACCGCCGATGATTGCAAAACCCAACTACAGATGGTCAATGATTATTTTGATGAAATGAAGTCCCATTCCGACCGTCTGCTTTTTTTAGAAGCGGCTTAATTTTAGTTATTAGTGGAATTACCATGACCAATAAACACCCCATCACCGAATGTATTGAAACTCATCTTCAATCCTATCTAGAGGACCTTAAAGGCACCCCTCCATCCGACTTATATCAAATGGTCTTGGCAGTCGTAGAAAAACCGATGCTTGAATTAGTAATGTATCACGCTAAGCAAAATCAATCATTAGCTGCCCAATATCTTGGGATCAATCGCAATACGCTGCACAAGAAGTTAGTTGAACACCAGCTTCTGAAATAAGCTACGTCCCATACATAAATTCTTTATTCATTAATACTTCTGACAAATATGATTCGTTCAGCCCTACTCTCAGTCTCCGATAAAAATGGCATTGTGCCTTTCGCAAAAGCCCTGCATGATCAAGGCGTCAAACTCATATCAACAGGTGGCACAGCAAAACTATTGGCTGAAAACAACTTACCTGTTGTTGAGGTATCTACATTAACGAAGTTCCCAGAAATGCTTGATGGTCGTGTGAAGACCTTGCACCCCATGGTCCATGGTGGCTTATTAGCACGTCGCGATTTTCCCCAGCATATGACCGCTCTCAAAGAGCATGGGATTGAGACGATTGATATGCTAGTAATCAATCTCTATCCATTTAATGAGACAGTTGCTAAAGCAGATTGCTCATTTGAAGACGCTGTAGAAAATATTGACATTGGCGGTCCAGCAATGTTGCGTGCTGCCGCCAAAAATCACCAAGATGTTACTGTACTTATCTCACCAGATGATTACGCTCCAGTTCTGGCGGAGATGAAAGCCAATAACAATACTGTCTCTTATAAAACTAATTTGGCTCTCGCCAAAAAAGTATTTGCTCATACCGCTCAATACGATGGCGCCATTGCAAACTATCTGTCTGCCTTAGGTGATGATCTTGACCACCAGTCACGCTCAGCCTTCCCAGAAACATTACATCTGGCCTTTGAAAAAGTCCAAGAAATGCGTTACGGCGAGAACCCACATCAATCTGCTGCTTTCTATAAAGATATTTACCCTGTTGATGGTGCCTTAGCCAATTACAAACAATTGCAAGGCAAAGAACTCTCTTACAACAATATTGCTGATGCTGATGCAGCCTGGGAGTGCGTGAAGAGTTTCAATGGTGATGCTGGTGGCGCAGCTGCCTGCGTAATTATTAAACATGCCAATCCCTGTGGTGTAGCGGTTGGAGCCAATGCTCTTGAAGCCTATCAAAAAGCATTTAAAACCGATCCTAGCTCAGCCTTTGGGGGCATTATTGCTCTGAATACTCCTTGTGATGGCGCAGCAGCGGAGGCGATTTCTAAGCAGTTTGTCGAGGTACTAATTGCCCCTGGCTTTAGCGAAGAGGCAAAAGCTATATTTGCCGGCAAACAAAATGTTCGTCTCTTAGAGATAGCTCTAGGTACATCCTTTAATGCTTTTGATTTCAAACGCGTAGGCGGTGGTCTACTGGTCCAGTCGCCTGATGCAAAGAATGTTCTTGAAAATGAAATGCGTGTAGTCAGCAAGCGACTGCCCACCCCCAGTGAAATGCATGACATGATGTTTGCCTGGCGAGTTGCTAAATTTGTTAAGTCAAATGCGATCGTGTACTGCGCAAATGGCATGACTCTCGGAATTGGAGCTGGCCAAATGAGTCGCGTCGACTCTGCTCGCATGGCAAGCATTAAAGCTGAAAATGCCGGCTTAAGCCTCAAGGGCTCAGCAGTGGCTAGTGATGCCTTTTTCCCATTTCGTGATGGTTTAGATGTAGTAGTGAATGGCGGCGCCAGCTGCGCCATTCAGCCTGGCGGCAGTATGCGTGACGATGAAATTATTGCTGCAGCTAATGAGCATGGCATTGCCATGATCTTGACTGGCACTCGCCACTTCCGTCACTAAACCCCAAAATACAGAGTCAAAAACACATATGCGCTGGATAGGAATTGACCCAGGTCTACGCACTACTGGATTTGGTGTTATTGATGTTGCAGGTCAAAAGCTAAGTTATGTTGCCTCTGGAACGATTGAGAGTGGCGATCCAGCCAGAGGCCTCCCAGAGCGCTTAGGCACTTTGTATGCTGGCATTAAAGAGGTTTTAGAAACCTATCATCCAGAAGCTGCCGCCATTGAAGAGGTTTTTTTAAATGTAAACCCTCGATCAACTCTCATGCTGGGGCAAGCAAGGGGGGCAGTCATTGCCGCCCTAGTCTCTGAAAAACTCCCCGTCAGTGAATACAGCGCCCTCAGAGTAAAGCAAGCCATTGTTGGCACAGGCCGTGCCGCCAAACCCCAAGTTCAAGAAATGGTTAAACGCCTACTTCAACTCAATCGCGCGCCAGGTACCGACGCATCTGATGCTTTGGGCGTGGCTATCTGCGCAGCCCATCATGCCCAAATCCCCAAAGCAATTACTGCTGCATTAACACCTCAGAAACGTAACAAGAAATAACAATACAAACAGGTTAATATCTTTACATGATTGGTCGTATTCAAGGAACTCTCGTCTCAGTTCACCCCCCTCGACTCTTGGTTGATTGCCAAGGGGTTGGATATGAGATTGATGTACCAATGAGCACCTTGTATCAATTGCCAGAAACTAATCAAAAAATTACACTTTTGACACATTTTCAGGTGCGTGAAGATGCGCAGCAACTCTTTGGCTTTGCAACTGAAAATGAACGTGAAGCATTTAGACAACTCATTAAGATTAGTGGCATCGGCTCTCGAACAGCCTTAGCCGTGCTCTCAGGCATGAGTGTCAACGAACTCTCGCAAGCAATTGCTATGCAAGAGGCCGATCGCTTAACGCAAGTGCCTGGTATAGGTAAAAAAACTGCTGAGCGTCTTTGCCTGGAGCTCAAGGGCAAACTGGCTCCTGATCTAGGCATTGCTGGTGGCAAGCCTCAAGCCATTGAGGCCAGCAGCGAAGTCTTACAAGCCCTACTTGCATTAGGCTATTCTGAGAAAGAGAGCTTGCTAGCCCTAAAACAAATTCCTCCAGATACTGGTGTTTCAGACGGTATCCGCATGGGCTTAAAGTTTTTATCTAAAGTCTAATTTTCAATAAGCACTACACTTGTAGCATGGCAATCCATACCGAAGACCTCAACTCTATTCCCGAAGATTTACCCGATGCTAATGACCGCATTGTGAGTGGGTCTGCAGGCAATGCTGAAGCGGTCTTTGAAAAGGCCTTGCGCCCCAAGCAGCTCGATGAATATGTCGGTCAGAGCAAGGCCCGATCCCAACTAGAGATTTTTATTAGCGCAACAAGAGCGCGCCAAGAAGCACTTGATCATGTCTTGCTATTTGGACCGCCAGGCCTAGGAAAGACTACGCTTGCGCACATCATTGCAAGAGAGCTTGGAGTAAACCTTCGTCAGACGAGTGGTCCCGTTCTTGATAGGCCTGGGGACCTTGCTGCTTTGCTAACCAATCTTGAGGCCAATGATGTTCTGTTTATTGATGAAATTCATCGCCTCTCTCCAGTTGTTGAGGAAATTCTCTATCCAGCATTGGAAGATTACAGTCTTGATATCATGATTGGTGAGGGTCCTGCAGCACGTAGCGTGAAGATTGATCTCAAACCTTTCACCTTAATAGGTGCAACTACTCGCGCTGGCATGCTAACCAATCCACTTCGTGATCGCTTTGGTATTGTGGCTAGACTTGAGTTCTATACCACCGAAGAACTCACTAAAATCATTAATCGTTCAGCAAGCTTACTGAAGGCCAACATTGACCCAGAGGGCTCAAAAGAAATTGCTCAGCGTGCGCGAGGCACCCCCCGAATTGCCAACCGTTTATTGCGTCGTGTGCGCGACTATGCAGAAGTTAAAGGCACAGGCACCATTACGAAAGCCATGGCCGATGCAGCTCTAAAGATGCTAGATGTTGATCCTAGTGGCTTTGATGTGATGGACAGAAAATTACTAGAAGCTATCTTGCATAAGTTTGATGGTGGACCGGTCGGTATTGATAACCTAGCAGCTGCCATTGGTGAAGAGCGCGACACCATTGAGGATGTTCTTGAACCCTATCTTATTCAACAGGGCTACTTACAAAGAACCTCGCGTGGCAGGATCGCTACCAGACTAGCTTATGAGCATTTTGGTCTAACGCCACCAAGCAGCTCAGCTAGTCTTGATCTCTAGAAATTAGCTTAGCGTCACTTTGGCGAACTTTCGCTTGCCTACCTGAACCACATAAACACCAGCATTCACTTTTAACTGTTTATCAGTGATTGTTGCACCATCAATCTTCACGCCGTTTTGCTCAATATTGCGGTTTGCTTCTGATGTCGATGGAGCAAGGCCTGCAGCCTTGAGAAGATGTGCAATTTGCATTGGAGCACCGGAGAGATTGACTTGGAGAATGTCATCTGGCACACCGCCTTTAGCTCGATGATTAAAGTCTTCCAAGGCTTTTTCAGCAGCAGCCTGAGAATGAAAACGCGCTACGATTTCTTGGCCAAGTAATACCTTGCAATCTCGTGGGTTACGTCCAGCAGCAACCTCTTGCTTCATTAAATCAATTTCTGCCATAGGCCGGAAAGAAAGAAGGGTAAAGTAATCCCACATCAGCTCATCCGAGATACTCATGAGCTTACCGAACATCTCGTTAGCCGGTTCGCTAATACCAATGTAATTACCTTTAGACTTACTCATCTTGTCTACGCCATCCAAACCGACAAGAAGTGGCATCGTCAAAATACATTGGGGCTCTTGCCCATACTCACGTTGTAGTTCCCGACCAACTAAAAGATTAAATTTTTGGTCAGTCCCACCAAGCTCTAAATCACTCTTGAGTGCAACAGAGTCATATCCTTGCAT
>JALRHB010000083.1 GCA_023253245.1 Polynucleobacter sp.
AATAGGAACTCCTAAGGCATTGAGATGACAACGTAATTGATGCTTCTTGCCACTTCCAGGCGTAAGGCGATACTTAGCCCAGGGCTCAATGACCTCAATCATCTCAATTAAGGTATCCGCATTAGACTCCCCTTCGACTTCCTCCATTTGCAAAAAGTGTGCTGATTCTTGTAATCGGCTACGATAAGTCAAAGGTAATCGTTTTGCCAACTCTTCTGAATAAGGTGCAATAGCTTCATAAACTTTTCGCACCAGACGATCTCTAAATAAGTTTTGATACTGTGCACGTTCATTTGGCTTAATTGAAAAAATGACTAATCCAGCCGTATCTCTATCAAGCCGATGAATTGGGCTTAAAGTCTGTAAACTAGTTTGCCTCTTTAATCGATTTAAAACTGTTTGTTGAAGATATAGACCGCTTGGGGTAACCGGTAAAAAATGGGGCTTATCCACTACCACAATATGCTCATCCTGAAACACAATGCGCAGCTCAAAAGGAATCTCAGGCTCACGCTCCAAATGTCTAAAATAAAGCAGATGACTATTAGGACGGTAGGCATCATTTGCCGCCACCGACACTCCCTCAGGCGTCATCACTAAACCTTCGGTAAAACGTCTTTCCCATTTTTCAGAGTCAATATGTGGGAACCGCTTAATGAAAAATTCCAGCAGACTTTTATATTCAGCGTCAGGCGGCAAAAAAACCCGCGATGAAGATACGCCCTCTGAGTTCACTTTCATAAGCAATATATTGATTGATGATAAATTGAGTTGCAATTATCCACCTTAGCGACCCAGAGTTAAAACAGCTCTACAATGCTTGGGCATATCATTTAGAACAATAAAAATGCTTGAACTATCCTTATTTGATCTAAGCCTACTATTTGCTTGCGCTCTAGTCGCAGGGCTTGTCGACTCCATTATTGGTGGCGGGGGAATGATTCAGGTGCCGGCCCTCTTCGCCTTTTTACCGAGCTTCCCACCAGCAACCTTACTCTCAGTCAATAAGTTTGCCTCTAGCATTGGCACCATCGGTTCTGCAATTCAGTACGCCAGAGCCAATAAAAGCCCCTGGCGCCTTGTGATCATCTCATCTGCTGTCGCTTTTATAGCATCCATTTGTGGCGCCTATCTTGTTACCCAAGTGCCTACCCAATGGCTTAGAGGTGCATTACCATTTTTGCTTCTAGCCCTGCTTATCTTTAACATCCGGTCCAATGCTGGTCTGATACACGCCCCAAAGCATCAACCCAAAAAACAAAAGGCAGTCGCCTCCACGGGTGCGGGCATCATTGGATTTTATGATGGCTTTCTAGGTCCTGGTGCTGGTGCGTTTTATAAACTTTTGTATACACGCATCATGGGCTTCGATTTCTTGCGGGCCGCAGCACCCGCAAAATTTCTCAATATTTCATCGAATTTAGGTGCCTTATGTGTTTTTCTGTATATGGGCTTTATAGACTGGAAGCTAGGGATTTTGATGGCCATTGCTAATCTCATTGGCGGTCAAATCGGCACTAAGATTGCCATAAGACATGGCAATACCTTTATTCGCAAAGGCTTCTTTATTCTTGTAAGCATCTTGATTGTCAAAACCTTTTATGACGCTTTCCTCAAATAGGCCAATAAATTATTAAGCTTTTCATAGATTTGTGCCGATTTTCATAGTAAATTAATAAGAGAAGTTGCAGTTTATTCACTACAAAAATTGAGGGACAAATGAAAATATTATTACCAGTTGATGGCTCCAAATCCGCTCTTAATGCAGCCAAATATGTGGGCAAGTTGGCGAAGGATTTACGGAGCAAGTGCACTGTCACCATCATTAGCGTTCACGATGATATCGGTCTAGGTCATGTCAAACAATTTGTATCTAATAGCGTCATCGATGACTATTTGAGAGAAATCAGCGAAAAAGACCTCAAAGGCGCACAGAAAGCATTAGACGCAGCTGGCGTCAAACACAATATGGTCATTAAACGTGGCAATGTTGCTGGTGAAATCCTTGCTCTGGCAAATAAAGAGAAGTTTGATTTAATTGTGATGGGCTCCAAGGGGCGTAGTGGCATTTTAGATGCGCTGATGGGTTCAGTTGCGCAAAAAGTAAGTAACTCTGCTAAACAGGCTGTTTTACTAGTTAAGTAATTTTGATATTGAATGTGCATATTCAGGCCGTCTATAAGACGGCCTTTTTCATGGATTACTAAATGAGTATTTTGCTTCTCTTATTAGCACCAGCACTATTTGCCCTATTTTGGTTGATCAAATTTCAAATCTGCCTGGCAAGAGTGCGTTATCTTGTAGATAGCTACGGGATAGATCGTAAAAAACTACGCAAACTTAGTTGCAAAGAAATTAGAACTCTACGCAGCTCAATTGATGAATTGAGGCGGAAGAATGACGCCTTTGCTTTAGAAGCTTTAGTTCGCCCTTATCGAGCCTAGCCTTAATACCAACTAGGAATCGGCCCCACGAAAATATTTCTTTTGGAACCATAAAGCTACAGTAACCAAACCAATCATGATCGGAACCTCTACTAAAGGGCCGATGACTGCTGCAAACGCTGCTCCAGAATGAATGCCAAAAACTCCAATAGCAACAGCTATAGCTAGCTCAAAGTTATTGCTAGACGCAGTAAAAGAGAGAGTGCAACAACGTTTATAGCCAAACCCAAGCTTACCTGTAATGAAAAAAGTCAGTAGAAACATCACCACAAAGAAAACTAACAGTGGTACAGCAATCGTCACAACATCCTTGGGCAGAGTCAAAATCAAATTACCTTTTAGACTAAACATCACCACAATCGTGAATAACAAGGCAATTAAGGTCAACTTTCCAATACGTGGAACAAAGTGTTCGTGATACCACTCTTTAGAGAAAAACTTGAGCATGAAATACCGGGTAAGCAGGCCTGCAATGCAAGGAAGTCCTAAATAGATGAATACGCTCTCTGCGATCTGAGTCATACTCACACTCACATTTGCACCAGCTAAACCAAAATACGGCGGCAAAATAGTTAAGAAGAAATAGGCGTAGACACTAAAAAATAGCACCTGAAAAATTGCATTAAAGGCTACCAAGCCTGCGGCATATTCCGCAGAACCTTTCGCCAAGTCATTCCAAACAATCACCATCGCAATACAAGGCGCAATACCAATTAAAATGAGGCCGGCCATATACTCAGGCTGATCTGGCACAAAGGTAATTGCCAAAAAGAACATCAGCGTCGGGGCAATAATCCAATTCATCAAAATGGTGACGGCGAATATTTTTTTATCCCTAAAAACATCGGGAAGGTCTTCATAGCGAACCTTCGCAAATGGGGGATACATCATCAAAACCAGGCCAATAGCGATTGGAATATTCGTGGTGCCTATCTGAAAGGAATTTATCCACTCTTCCATGCTAGGGACAAAATGGCCTAGACTAATACCCGCCGCCATAGCGAGAAAAATCCAAACCGTTAAATAACGATCTAAAAATGAGAGTTTTTTTGTAAGAGAACTCATGCTTTTGTATGAATCTCTTTAAGACTCATTGAATCCAACTTTTCAAGTGGCATAGCAGCGAGGATATCTAGGCGCTTCTTCAAGCCATTCATTACCTCAACAAAAGCAGCTTTTTTCTCTATCTCGCTACCCTGCACCAGAGACGGATCCGGGAAGCCCCAGTGGGCAGTAGTAGGTTGCCCTGGCCAAAAAGGGCACTGTTCACCAGCAGCGTTATCGCAAACTGTGATGATGAAATCCATCTTAGGGGCATCAGGTTCACCAAAAATATCCCAACTTTTTGATTTCAGAAGGGCCCTATCCATCCCCATCTCTGCCGCAAGATCGGCTGCGATGGGATTAACGCTAGTGCCAGGCGTGGAACCCGCTGAGAAACCAACAAACTTTCCACTAGGATGAGTAGAAGCTAAAGCCTCACCCAATACGGAACGAGCGGAATTATGAGTGCATAAAAATAGAATGTTATAAGTTTTCATCAGGATTTAGCCTTCTTAGCAACTTTGGATGGAATGCAGGACTGACCTCCGCAGCAGTTGTCTAGCAAAAATGCACTCAAATCTTGAACTAGCGAAGCATTGGGGCGATAAATTAAGTTGCGACTTTGACGTTCTACCAACAATAAATTTGCTAGAACCAGCTCTTTAAGGTGAAAACTAAGGGTTGCATTTGGAATACCTAATTTCTCAATAATTTGAGTTGGCGTCAAACCCACATCACCCTTTTGAACAATGAGCCGAAAGATATTGAGACGCGACTCTTGACCTAGAGCCAGGAAAGCAGAAATAGCATCTATATTTTTCATATTTCCAATTATATAAAAATATATGACAAAATAATGACAGCCATAACAGAAAGAGCTTTATACAAGCCTGGATTACTTTTTTAGCTTTCCAAGTGCTGCTGCCATCGCATTATTCATTGGGGGAGTATTGTGGCGCACCTCCTGAGATCTTCTATCTCGCGGCTTTGGAGTATTTGAATTGCCTGATCTTTGCTGAGTTTGTGTTCCGACACTTGGTTTTGGGGCATCATCTGATAGCCTCATGGTGAGGGCAATACGCTTGCGCTTCTCATCCACTTCGAGAACTTTTACCCTCACAAGCTGCCCGGCTTTAACAACGACATGAGGATCCTTTACAAAGGTATTAGCAAGAGCAGAAATATGAACTAGGCCATCTTGATGAACCCCAATGTCCACGAATGCCCCAAATGCCGCAACGTTAGTGACCACACCCTCCAAAGTCATACCTACTTTTAGATCACTGATCTCCTCTACGCCATCCTTAAAGGTAGCACTTGTAAATTCAGGGCGAGGGTCGCGTCCTGGCTTTTCTAATTCTTTGATAATGTCTGTGACAGTTGGCACACCAAATTTTTCATCTGCATACTTTTCTGGGTGCAAACCCTGCAAAATCGATGCATCACCGATCACCTCCTTAACGCCCTTCTTAATATCTTTCAGAATTTTTTCCACCAAAGGATAAGATTCTGGGTGGACTGCCGAGGCATCCAAAGGATCGGGGCCATTCATAATGCGCAAGAAGCCAGCAGCTTGCTCGAAAGTTTTATCACCAAATCGAGGAACACTACGAAGATCGGCCCTCGTCTTAAATGCCCCATGGCTATCGCGATAAGCCACAATCCCCTCAGCTACAGTATTAGATAAACCAGAAACTCTTGCAAGCAATGGGGCTGATGCCGTATTTACATCAACACCAACCGCATTTACACAATCCTCTACAACTGCCATGAGAGATTTAGCCAACTGAGTTTGCATCACATCATGTTGATATTGACCAACACCGATGGACTTGGGATCAATTTTTACTAATTCAGCCAAGGGATCTTGCAAACGTCTGGCTATGGAGACCGCACCACGCAATGAGACGTCCATACCAGGCAACTCTTTTGAGGCGTATTCGGAAGCAGAGTACACAGAGGCCCCTGCCTCAGATACTACAATCTTGGTCAATTTCAGCTCTGGCTTAGATTTGATTAAATCTTGTACCAATTTATCGGTTTCACGCGATGCCGTGCCATTACCAATAGAGATTAAAGTTGCTTGATGCTTTTCGGCTAGCTTGGCAAGTGTATGTAAAGAGCCTTCCCAATCATTCTTAGGCTGGTGGGGATAAATCACATCGGTATCAACTACTTTTCCTGTAGCATCAACTACCGCTACCTTTACGCCAGTACGCATTCCGGGATCCAGACCGATAGTCACTTTAGGTCCCGCTGGCGCAGCTAACAATAAATCCTTAAGATTGCGGGCAAACACCTTAATAGCTTCAGTCTCGGAGCGCTCACGCAAAGCGCTCATCAGCTCAGACTCTAAATGCATAGAGCACTTAATACGCCAAGTCCAACGCACGGTCTCCGCTAACCACTGATCAGCAGGGCGGCCTTCATTTTTAATTTTGAAGTGATTAGC
>JALRHB010000084.1 GCA_023253245.1 Polynucleobacter sp.
ATGAATGCGTTTGAAAGAGTGCTCAATCCTTAGAAATATATTTGAGCGAATCCAATATACAAAATTACTCTTTCACCCGTAAACTCATGCCTTATTCAGCTTTAAGTATTTGCCGAATGAAAAAATTGAATTAGGCCCTAACTGCGGTTTAATTTTTTTAGCAACAGGCTTCTTAATTGTTTTTTCTAGAGACTTATTTTCAGCGCCCTGCTTAAGCTTGGTCTTTATACATGGCAAGCCCTTCGTGCTGGGCTCAATCTTAATTACAGAGTCTTTGAGGGTCTTAGCAAGCGTGATCTGAGACATCTTCTCGAGCATAAAAACTTGTAAATCAGACCAGAGCTCTGCACCCAATTCTTTGCCAGGAGATTGCTCGCCATCAATGATGCGCACAACGTCTTTCAATGAAATTTTTTCAGGATCAGCAAGTAAGGAATATCCACCTCCGGGCCCCCGATGGCTCTGAATCATGCCTGCAGCTTTAAGAGCGGAAAAAATTAATTCCAAATAAGAGAGAGACAGCCCTTGCCTCTGACTAATCAGTGGCATAGAAATCGCGTAGCCTTGCTTGGTGTGCGCAGCAATATCCAAAAGGACATTAAATGCAATTTTGCTTTTACTGGATATTCTCATGTGTTCAGCATACCCCAATCACTCTCGAATGCAATATCCACTTATTTTTGAAGGGGTATTAGAGATATGGCTCTCAAGCCATTATCTATTTAATAGATTGAATTTATTAATATTATTAAATATACAAATAAAAATATTTGCTGCAAAATGATCCTGTCGTGCAAGTAACAACCTATTTCTAAAGGAGAAACCATGTCAGTAATCAATACAGCAGTACAACCGTTCAAAACCCAGGCTTACCATAACGGCAAGTTCATCACCGTTTCAGATGAGAGCTTAAAAGGCAAGTGGTCCGTTTTTATCTTCATGCCAGCAGCATTCACCTTCAATTGCCCCACTGAAATTGAAGATGCTGCCGATAACTATGCTGAATTTCAAAAATTGGGCGCAGAAGTGTACATCGTCACCACAGATACTCATTTCTCACACAAAGTGTGGCATGAAACCTCACCAGCAGTTGGTAAGGCGAAGTTTCCATTGGTTGGTGACCCAACCCACACATTAACCCGAAACTTTGATGTCCATATTGATGATGAAGGATTGGCATTGCGTGGCACATTCATCATTAATCCAGAGGGCGTGATTAAAACGGCAGAAATTCATTCAAATGAAATTGCACGTGATGTTTCCGAAACTCTGCGCAAACTAAAAGCAGCTCAATATACTGCCGCGCATCCTGGTGAAGTGTGCCCAGCAAAGTGGAAAGAAGGTGCAGCAACCTTGACTCCATCTTTGGATCTCGTAGGCAAGATCTAAAAACCTGTCAAGCAATTAGCCAATATGACTCTCCTCGGAGAGTCTATTGGAGAGAGAGGCGATCAGACTTTTTCTCCAATAGATACATAAAGAAATTTTTCATTAGGAAATAATCATGTTAGATAGCAATATTAAATCGCAACTTAAAGCATACTTTGAAAGAATCGTGAGTCCAATTGAGCTCATCGCAACTCTTGATGACAGCACTCAATCAAAAGAGATGTTAGAGCTTTTAAACGAAGTGGCGGAGCAATCTGAAAAGGTGACTGTTAGCACTTCTGGAAACAGCAAAAACGTTCCAAGTTTTACTGTTGGCAGAAACGGAGAGGCCGCGCGCATTAGCTTCTCAGGCATCCCCATGGGCCATGAGATGACTTCGTTTATCTTGGCTATCTTGCAAGTCAGCGGCTACCCGCCAAAGGTGGAGCAAGCCATCTTAGAAAGCATTCGAGGGCTTAGCAAGCCCATGCGCTTTCAGACCTTTATCTCTCTGTCATGCCATAACTGTCCTGACGTAGTACAGGCCTTGAACTTAATGGCAGCAATCAATCCCAACATTGAACATGAAATGATAGATGGCGCGCTCTATCAAAACTTAGTAGATCAATATCAAATTATGGCTGTGCCAACAGTCATCATGAATGGTGAGGTATTTAGCCAAGGGCGCATGACAGTAGAAGAGATTGTGGCCAAGTTGGATACAGGCTCGGCTGCACGTGATGCTGAAAGGTTCAACGCCAAGGCTACATTTGACTCTCTCATCATTGGTGGCGGTCCTGCAGGCGCCTCTGCTGCGATTTACTCCGCCCGCAAAGGCATCCGCACCGGTATTGTTGCTCAACGCTTTGGAGGCCAGGTAGCAGATACCGTTGGTATTGAAAACTTCATTTCCGTAAAGGAAACGGAAGGACCTAAACTCGTAACGGCGCTTGAACAGCACGTTAAAGAGTATGAGGTGGATATCATGAATCTACAGACAGCCACCCAACTTGAAAAAGTGGGCGACGAGTTACGAGTAACACTTGAGAATGGCGCTGTTTTGAAGAGTAAAACAGTCATTTTAAGCACTGGCGCACGTTGGCGTGAAATGAATGTTCCTGGAGAGCAGGAATATCGCGGCAAAGGCGTGGCTTACTGCCCTCACTGTGATGGTCCTTTGTATAAAGGGAAAGATGTTGCTGTTATTGGCGGTGGCAATTCAGGGGTAGAGGCTGCCATTGATTTAGCAGGCATTGTTAAGCATGTGACCTTAGTAGAGTTCGATACTAAATTACGCGCTGATGCGGTGTTACAGAAAAAACTCTATAGCTTGCCCAATATCACGGTCATTACCAATGCATTAAGCAAAGAAGTTCTAGGCGCCAATGGCAAGGTGACGACCTTGCGTTATGAAGATCGTGCAAGTGGAGAGATGCATGACATCGCACTTGAGGGTATCTTTGTACAAATTGGTCTATTGCCGAATACTGATTGGCTCAAAGGCACCATTGATTTATCTCCTCGCGGTGAAATTGTGATTGACGCTAAAGGAGAAACATCGATGCCTGGTGTATTTGCAGCAGGTGACTGCACTACTGTGCCCTATAAGCAAATTATTATTGCTATGGGTGAAGGTGCGAAAGCCTCTTTATCTTCTTTTGATTATTTGATTCGCACCTAGTATTTCTTGTTAAGCAAGTGAAAACTCCCGATCTGAATCGGGAGTTTTGCATTTACATCTTTAATTTTGCCTAGACTGAGCTTGATGAGCCATCTGCAAAAGCTGGGCTAAATGCGTTACTTTGCGACCCGTCTCTTGTTCAATTTGTTCGCGACAACTAAATCCATTAGTCAGAATAATGGTGTTTTGATTGGCAGCGCGAACTGCAGGTAAAAGAACTAATTCACCAACAGCTTTAGATATCTCCACATGCTCTGGATTAAATCCAAACGATCCAGCCATGCCACAGCAACCACTGTCAATAAAGTTGGCTTTAGCGCCTAGAGCACTCAAGAGAGCCATATCACCTTTGGTGCCAAATAGGGACTTCTGATGACAATGGGAATGAACCAAAATTTCGCAATCCAATGGCGGCGGGACATAGCCTTGTTCGTGGAGAAAATCTCCCAATAAATAAGTATTAGCTGCTAAAAGCTTGGCCCTTGGATCATCAGGGAAGAACTTGAGCAATTCATCTTTAAAGACAGACATACAGCCAGGCTCAAGACCGACTACTGCAATTGGTGCATTCTCATTAGCTTGAATTTCACTGCCGATGGCATCCAATATGGCCACTAGCTTTTGTTTAGCTAAATCTAAATAACCAAAATCATAGAGTGGTCGACCACAACACAAAGGGGTTTTTGGCAATGTTGCAGTAAAACCAGCATGACCCAATACTTCCACTGCTGCGCTAGCTACTTCAGGATGAAAGTGCTCGCAAAAAGTATCCACCCACAGGATCACTTTTTTCTGACCTATTGAATTTTTTCCTGCCTTATTAAATTGCTTTCTGAATGATTGACTTGCAAACTTGGGTAGCCTGCGAGTTTGGGCAACGCCTCCAATCCATTTGGCTAGAGACGACAGAATGGGTGTTTGCATTAGGCCATTGAGCAGCCAAGAAAACTGACTTACCAATGGTGCCCAGTCACCTATACGCCCCATCGTTAAAGCTTGACGTGGTCTAGCATTTTTCTCATGGTAATGGGAAAGGAATTCAGCTTTGTAAGAAGCCATATCGACGTGCGCTGGGCAATCAGACTTACACCCTTTACAAGATAAGCAGGTATCAAGCGCTTCTTTGAGTTCCCTGCTCTCCCAGCCATCTTTAATCACTTCACCCTGCAGCATCTCCCAAAAGAGTCTAGAACGGCCTCGCGTAGAGAAGCGCTCTTCTTTGGTCGCGCGATAACTTGGGCACATGGTACCGAGTTTCTCACTGCGGCATTTACCCATTCCAACACAGCGCTCCACCGCCCTTTGAAAACCATTCCCCTCTTGACTCAAAAAATTCAAGCGGGTTTTGATATTCACTACTTTGTACTCTGGACCCATCCGCAGATTTTCATCAACACGATAGGGGTAAACTACCTTGCCAGGATTAAGTCGATTCTGAGGATCCCAGATGCGCTTGAATTCACGCATCGCTTCCATAAGCTCTTCACCAAACATAATTGGCAAAAACTCTGCTCTAGCTTGACCATCACCATGCTCACCTGTTAATGAGCCGCCAAACTCCACAACGAGAGTGGCAGCATCTCGAATAAAGGATCTAAATTGCGTCACACCCTCTGCTGTGCGCAAGTTAAACGTAATGCGCGCATGAATACAACCATCACCAAAGTGGCCATATAGAGATGTCTCATAACCATATGAGTCAACTAATTTTTGGAAGGCTCGCAGGTACTCGCCCAAACGTGTTGGATCAACCGCAGCATCCTCCCAACCAACTACTGGATCAGGAGAATTAGGATCGATTGAGAGATGGGTTGCTGAGGCACCATTCTCCCGAATTGACCAAATACGCTTTTGCAGCACCGGATCTGGCACTAGCCAAGAAGATGGTTTTGGGCCTTTTGTTCGATTCTTAAAATATTCCTGAGCACGCTCAGCCTGAGCAATAGCCCCCTCGAGTGTGTCATCGCCAAACTCCACTACAACCCAAGCGTTACCTTCAGGCAACAAATCAATCTCGGCCTTTGCTAAATTGCGCTGCTGCAAACCACGAATAATTTTGTAATCTAAACCTTCAATGGCAATCGGATGAAAGCTTTGATATTCCGGAACTGCATCTCCTGCTAAATAAATATCATCAAATCCCAATACAAGAACAACACGCTTAGCTGGGCTTTTGACTAATCTCACTTTTGCAGCAAGCGTAAGCGCACAAGTACCCTCAGTACCAACAAGTGCTCGCGCTACGTTAAAACCATTTTCAGGAAGTAACTGGTCAAGGTTATACCCCGATACTCGACGCTTAATGTTCGGAAATCGTGCGCGGATCAAATCTGCATAGCGATTTCGCAAATTGAGTAGATCACTATAGATCTGACCCTTACGACCACCCGCCGCAATAATTTCTTCCAACTCTTGGTCTGATGTTGGGCCGACCCAAAAGCGCTCTCCATCATAGGTCATGATTTCAAGCGCTTCAGTGTTCTCAAGAGTCTTGCCTGCCATCACTGAATGAGCGCCACAAGAATTATTTGCTACCATACCCCCCAAAGTGCAACGACTATGGGTTGATGGATCTGGAGCAAAAGTTAAACCATACACTTCTGCCGCATCTCGCAATGAGTCACAAATCACTCCAGGCTCGACAATCGCGGAGCCAGCAGCAGGATCCAATGAGAGGATATGATTGCAATACTTTGAGATATCAAAGACAACTGCATGATTGACAGTCTGCCCATTCATAGATGTGCCAGCACCACGCATCAACACAGGTGCATGATGACGATGGCAAATTTCAATACCCTTGATGAACTCTTCT
>JALRHB010000085.1 GCA_023253245.1 Polynucleobacter sp.
TGGCAAGGTTCTGGAACTGCTCTGTGGACTAATGGCCAGGACATGGTTGATGCTGCTTTGGCATTGGGTGTTGATGTGATGACACCTCACTGGGAAATGACTTTGGGTGAGAAGCGTGTAATGGAAATCGTTAATGGCGATTTCAAAGGAAAAGTATCTTTCGTTGCGCAAAATATTAAGACATCTGATTTTGGCGATTTGGTATTTAATCCTTATGTAATGAAGGTTCAAAATGGTGTTCAAGTTGCCATTATTGGACAAGCTTTTCCTTATACACCCATAGCAAATCCCCGCTACTTCACGCCCAATTGGACATTTGGAATTCAACAAGAAAATCTTCAAAAGACCATTGACGAAGTCAAAGCTAAGGGTGCAAAAGTTGTTGTGCTTCTCTCGCATAATGGTATGGATGTGGATCTGAAATTAGCCTCTCGAGTCAGTGGGCTAGATGCCATCATGGGCGGCCATACTCATGATGGTGTACCTATCCCAGTTAAGGTAAAGAATGCTGGCGGTGTTACCTTGGTAACAAATGCCGGATCTAATACTAAGTTTTTGGGTGTCCTAGACTTCAATGTTAAAGGTGGCAAGGTAGTCGATTTTCGCTATAAGCTATTGCCAGTCTTCTCAAACATGATCCCAGCTGATCCAACAATGTCAAAGTTGATTGCTAAGATTAGGGCACCATATGAAGCTAAGCTCTCAGAAAAACTAGCAACAACTGATGGACTTTTATATCGCCGTGGCAACTTCAATGGCAGCTTCGATCAATTAATTCTTGATGGATTAATGGCACAGAAAGATGCCGAGATAGCTTTTTCACCAGGTTTCCGTTGGGGTACGAGTTTGCTTCCAGGACAAGCAATTACACGTGAACATCTCTTAGATCAAACTGCAATTACATATCCGTACACGACGGTAACTAACATGAGTGGTGAAATGATTAAGACTATTCTGGAAGATGTTGCAGACAATCTATTTAATCCAGATCCTTACTATCAGCAGGGTGGCGACATGGTTCGCGTTGGAGGGCTTCAGTACACGATTGACCCAGCAGAGTCAGCTGGCAAACGAATTACAGACATGCGTTTAAATGGAAACGCAATTGAGCCAAGTAAATTGTATAAAGTTGCGGGCTGGGCGCCAGTGAGTGAAGAGGCCAAGAATGCAGGTGGTGAGGCCATTTGGGATGTGATTGAACGTCATTTACGAGATGTGAAGGTAGTAAAACCTGTCAAACTAAACGAGCCAATCATTAAGGGGGTTGCCAATAATCCCGGTATGGTTGCTCTCAAATGAAAACCGTAGGGAGAAATTCAATGAACACCTTTTTAAAGATTTTATCTGCTGCGATCACAGTATTTGCCTTGCTTGGAGTTCAATCTGTTCATGCTGATAACGCTAGTAAAGTCGTTTATCACATTGATGATGCAAAAACGCAGGGCTTAAAGGGATTAAGAAATATTCGCAATCATCTAGATGTCGCTCCACAAACAAAAATTATTGTTGTCACTCACGCCAATGGGGTTGACCTATTAATGGAGGGTGCAAAGGATGAGAAAAATAATACCGAGTATGCACCATTGATTTCAGCGCTCAAATCCCGTGGTGTTGAGTTTGATGTCTGTGAGATCACCTTGAAAAATCGAAAGCTAAAAAAAGATCAGTTCATTATGGAAGCGCAATTTACTCCGTCGGGAGTGGTCAGAATTGCTGATTTACAGTACCAGGATAAGTTTGCATACATTAAACCGTAAGCTTTATCTAGACCTGCGGCATGCGCTCCAATTTTGTCAACATTCTTTTACTGCTTCAGCTTGTATTTTCTCATTCAATTTTTGCCGCAACAGATAATGTAGCTCTTAAGCCAATTCAGGTTGCTCCTAATACCTATTTCGTTAAAGGACGACCTGAAATTGGTAGTAGTGAGAATCAAAATTTCATATCGAATGCTGGATTCGTAATTACGCCAAAAGGGGTGGTGGTAATTGATGCCCTGGGTTCCCCAATACTGGCCAAAAAATTATTATATGAAATAAAGAAAGTCACCCCACAAAAAGTGGTTGCAGTGATTGTCACTCACTACCATGCAGATCATGTTTATGGTCTGCAAGAGTTTAAAAAAATCGGCGCGAAGATTTACGCTCAGAACCAGGGAATTAATTATCTATCCTCGGAAACGGCTAAACAACGCTTAATTGCCTCAAGGCAAGACTTTGCTCCCTGGGTTAATGACAGTACTCAATTAATTCCTGCTGATGTCTGGATTGATCAAAGCAGGGTGCTCACTATTGGTGGTGTTCAGTTTCAAATTAGTAGGGTGGGGCCTGCTCATGCGCCTGAGGATCTGATTATCTATATTCCAAGCGAGGGAGTTCTATTTGTAGGAGACCTTGTTTTTCGAGGTCGCATTCCCTTTGTGGGCAATGCCGATAGTAAAGGCTGGCTCAGCGCTCTGGATGAAATTGAACGCTTACAACCCAAAACCATTATTCCAGGGCATGGCGCCCATTCAGTGAGCCCTCGGGAGGATATCGCCTTTACCCGCGATTATCTAAAATATTTGCGTCAGTCTATGTCTAAAGCGGCAATTGACATGGACCCCTTTGATGAGGCTTATAAGCAGACTGATTGGTCTGAATATGACGGAATGCCTTTGTTTAGGGCTGCTAACCGGATGAACGCTTACAACGTTTACCTCTCAATACAGGCAGAATAAGGCAAATTTATCCGTAGGGCCTTAAAATAGTCTTTTACTGTGCTAAAGGACTATTTTTTATGAAAATAACCCTGATTCAACTGAGCCTGTCCTTTCTATCAATTTTTGGCATTTTCAACATCGCTGTTGCAGCTCCAAACCTTGCCAACGGCAAGAAAATTGACCAAGAGAAGTGCTACGCCTGCCATGCCCAAAAAACTGGTTTTGGTAATGGCGATATGATCTACACCCGTTCAGACAGTAAAGTAAAGGATTTCGCTAAATTGAAATCAATGGTTGCCATGTGCAATACAGAATTGCGCTTGGATCTTTTTCCTGAGGATGAGGTGGATGTAGCTGCCTATTTGAACAAACAGTTTTATAAATTTAAACCTTAATTTTTTAGAATTCAGTATATGGATGCAGTAGATATCTCATTAATTAGTAAGTCGGTTCTATGGGCGACTTTTGCTATCACCTTTGTGTTGGGTGCATTAATGCAGAAAACAGGTTTTTGTAGCATGGGTGCCATCTCCGATATCTTTATTATGTCTAGCTGGGATAGATTACGCCAGTGGTTTTTGGCAATCGGCGTAGCGATTGTTGGTTTTGCTTTCATGGCTTATTTTGGTTGGATTGATCCTCTTAAAAGTATCTATACGAGTAACAAGCTTTTGTGGTTGTCTGCGATAGTTGGAAGCATCCTTTTTGGTTTTGGCATGGTTTTATCGTCTGGTTGCGGAAGTAAAACTCTAGTTCGAATTGGCAGTGGAAACCTTAAATCAATTATCGTTTTTATAGTTCTTGGATTAACAGCATATATGACAATGAGAGGCTTTTTAGGTGTGATACGCCTCAATACGCTTGACACGGTTTTTATTGCACTGAATACACCACAAGATCTACCAAGCATCATCAGTGCCAGCATTGGTATGGCTAGATCTGACCTCCACCTTGCGCTTGGCTTGCTTATTGGCTTTGCATTTGTTGCTTATGCTCTATCAAGCAAGGCTTTTTGGTCTATTGAAAATGTAATGGCTGGAGTAGGGGTGGGTTTGGCTATTTGTGCTGTTTGGTGGGTATCTGGCAGTTTGGGTCACTTGGCTGAAGATCCTAATACATTGGAAGAGGTGTTTTTAGTGACTAATTCAGGTCGCATGGAGAGCCTTTCGTTTGTAGCCCCCTATGCTTATTCTCTAGATTGGTTAATGATGTATAGCGATACATCAAAGGTATTAACAGTTGGGATTGTTGCTGTGGTTGGTATGATTTTGGGGTCAGCTGTAGTTGCACTATTAACTAAAACATTCCGCTGGGAAACCTTTCGCAATAGTGAAGATACTGCCAATCACTTAGTAGGAGCTGCTTTGATGGGTTTTGGCGGTGTTACTGCTTTAGGGTGTACTGTTGGTCAAGGATTAAGCGGAATTTCCACTTTGGCGCTAGGATCATTTATAGCCTTACCTGGTTTCATCATGGGGGCATATTTGGGATTAAGGTATTTGCAGTTCCGACTTGCCCCCAATCCCTGCAGTTAATGTAACTACTTTATTGGATCTATATGCAAATTGATTGGATCGCTTTTACCCCTGGACCGGCATTTCTAGGCGGCATGATACTGGGAATTTCTGCGGCCTTATACGTTCTCTTACATGGTCGTATTTTGGGTATCAGTGGAATTGTGTCTGGACTTTTGCAAGCAAGAAAAGGTGATTGGCTATGGCGCTTTGTTTTGGTTTTGGGAATTTTTTCTTCCCCATTTTTGGGAGCGCTTTTATTTGATATGCATCCCGTAACCAATATTGATGCCAGTTGGTTTGCAATTATTTTGGCTGGGCTTTTAGTTGGGTTTGGTGCCCATTATGGATCTGGTTGCACAAGTGGTCACGGCATTTGCGGTCTGTCTCGTCTCTCCCCAAGATCGCTCGTAGCCACAACTTCTTTTATGCTCGGCGGGTTTGTCACTGTGTATGTCATTCGTCATTTATTAGGAATCTAAGCGATGCGAAAACATTTCAGTCTCATTAGTCAGTATTCAATTGGCGTGTTATTCGGATTTGGCCTGATTATTTCTGGGATGAGCAATCCACAGAAAGTACTTAATTTTTTAGATATCACTGGTAATTGGGATCCATCATTGATCTTCGTGATGGGTGGTGCCATCTTTGTTGGCTTAGGCGGTTTTTATTTAGCATCAAAAAAGACCGAGGCTTTTTTTGGTGGTGTATTTCATATCCCAAGCAACAGAGACATCACTAAACCTCTCGTTGTCGGCAGTTTTATTTTTGGTGTCGGTTGGGGTATCGCTGGTTTCTGTCCAGGCCCTGCCTTAGTCGCATTGGGGGCGGGTCATCTAAAAGCTCTTGTTTTTGTCCTTGCTATGCTTGCTGGTATGTTCTTGTCAAATCAAGTCCTAAAGCGGGCTAATGGTTGAGTGATCTAAAATAAGTCACTTTTAATATTTTTTGGGGTTTTAAATGAGCCTTCCTGTTTCTTGCCACACGGCCCAATTTGGCACTCTTGGTCAAATCGAGCCTTCTGATTTAGCGCAAATCGCTCAATTGGGCTACAAGAGCGTAATCAATAATCGCCCAGATTTTGAGGGTGGTCCAAGTCAGCCGACCAATGCGTCTATTGCTGCTGAAGCTGAGCGCTTAGGCCTTCATTACGCTTATTTACCCGTTGTTTCTGGTGCCTTTACTCCTGACCAGGTTGCACAAATGGCGCAACTCTTGAAAACCCTTCCAGGTCCAGTATTGGCATTTTGCCGTTCTGGCGCTCGCTCTACCAATCTTTATCAGATGGCGCTTCAACTTCCCTGAGTTTTTGAGGTTTGATTAATGCGGATTGAGATACCCTCGGCAAAGAAGTTTGTGCATGAAATGCTCATGCCTATTCGTTGGGGGGATATGGATGCATATGGTCATGTGAACAATACAGTGTATTTTCGCTATATGGAGCAAGCGAGAGTTGAATGGATAACTTCACTAGGATACAAGGTTGCGCCAGGCTCAGAATCAATGCTAATGATCAATGGATTTTGTAATTTCTATCAGCAACTGGGATATCCAGGCGAGCTTGTTCTAAAAACATTTATTGGTAATATTGGCCGATCAAGTCTAGATGTCTACACATCA
>JALRHB010000086.1 GCA_023253245.1 Polynucleobacter sp.
TAGACATTATTCAATAGAGAAATAGAAATACAGGTCCAAGATCATGGAATTAAGCGTTGAATTCTTCCCCCCAAAAACACCTGAGGGTGAGAGTAAGTTGCATTTAGTGCGTGAGCGCTTGAGTGAAACTCTGAAGCCGGCGTTTTATTCTGTGACTTTTGGTGCTGGTGGCTCTACGCAATCTGGCACATTAAAGGTGGTGAGCGATATACATGCAGCTGGCGCAGCTGTTGCCCCGCATTTATCCTGCGTTGGGAGTTCGCGTGAAAGTGTGCACGGGATGCTCAAGCAATATCAAGAATTAGGCGTTAAGCGGATTGTGGCTTTGCGTGGTGACTTGCCATCGGGTATGGGCCAGTATGGCGAATTTCATCATGCAAATGAATTGGTTGAATTTATTCGTGCAGAAACGGGTGATTGGTTTCATATTGATGTAGCAGCCTACCCAGAAACCCATCCTCAAGCTAAGTCGCCTGCGAGTGACATTGATTTTTTTGTGCAAAAAATGAAGGCTGGGGCAAATTCTGCGGTGACCCAGTATTTTTATAATAGTGATGCATATTTTCGTTTTGTTGATGAAGCCTATGATCTAGGCGTTACTCAACCAGTGATTGCTGGCATCATGCCGATCACCAATAGCTCGCAACTATTGCGATTTTCAGATGCCTGTGGTGCGGAGATTCCGCGTTGGATTCGCTTGCGCTTGCAATCTTATGGCGATGACATTGCCTCTATCCGCGCATTCGGTGAAGAAGTAGTAACCGATCTTTGCGATCAACTGCTTACTGCTGGTGCGCCAGGTTTACATTTCTATTCCCTAAATCAAGCGGATGCTGTTTTGGCTATTGCAGATAATTTAAATCTCAATCAATAACAATCATGTGACTGAGTTAGCGCATTAAGCCTGACTCCGTAAGCATCGCGTCCAAGGGTTCATCATGAGCTTGAGCCAACCATTGGGAATCATTTAATTTTTGCCAGTCAAAGCCAACACCAATACAAATGAGTTGGGGATTTGTTTTTCTTAATTGCTGTAAAGTTCGATCAAAATAACCACCACCATAGCCTAGTCTCCAGTAATGGATTTTTCCCGTTCCCTGTGATGTTGACCACCCTACGCAAGGGATCAAAATGCAGTCGGGAATGACTTTGGGTCTGCGTGGATTATTTGGGTCTGGTTCAGGCACGCCATGCATGCTGGGTATCAGAAGGTCGCCTTTGTCCCAAACATAAAAATCCAAACATTTATCTGGACGGGCAAAGGGCAGGGAAAGAACTCTGGTCGGCCCCCCCTCAGACCATCTTAGAAGTGTTGGTCTTAAGTCAATTTCATCTTGTATGGGGCAATACAAGGCAATCGAATGCACCTGATTTGGATGCTCGGCAAGAAAATGTTCTAAGCCAGCCAGGACGGCATTTTTGCTGGTCGAATATGCCTGCTTAGCCGAAAATTGCCTTCTTTGGGCTAGCAAGTCTTGCCGAAGAGTTTTTAGAGAATTGCCGTGCATATCAGTCATTATCAGGCGAAAATTAACAGATATAGTAAATCCATAGGATAAGACGGTGAAAAAGAAGGTTGATGTTTTATGCCAGCGGCAAAAAACCATAGCGGGAGTATTCTTTCTCGCAATATGGATTGCTGCGCCAAGTTTTGCTGCAGAAAAATATAAGAAAATTAATCAGCCTACGCAAATTAGGATGTCTGCTTTTGAAGTTACTGAGGGCGACCGAACCTTTATTGAATTGCGAGAGGCAGCCAAGAGAAATGATGCAGCCCGTGCGCAGAATCTAGCGGCAAATTTAACAAATTATCCCTATGATGATTACGTAGCGTATTTTCGGATTAAACCGCAACTATTTGATAGCGCTGGTATAGCCAGAGCTGATACAAACGCAGACTCTCAGGTAATCAAATTTTTAAATCAGTATCAGGGCACTGCTTTGGCTGATCGAATGCGTAATGACTGGTTGTTAGTTTTGGGTAAGCGCAAAGACTGGGCAAGATTTGATGCAGAGTATCCTAAATTTGTTCTGGATGATGACACTCAAGTGAAGTGTTACGCACTCCAATCTAAGTTAGAGCAAGGGGTAAATCCAACCAAATTAGCAATAGATGCGCGTGCAGTGATGTTAGATCCTCGATATTTTGGTCAAGCTTGTCAGGAATTAGTTCCTGCATTGGTTGCTGCTGGTGGTATGACACCAAGTGAGGCAAAAGCTCTGGGTCGCGCTGCTAGCGAGATGGGGTTTGAGAGTATGTCACGCCGTATTGGTGGCGAGGATCCAATTGCGGAGATTGTGAAGTCCGCAAAGTCAGACCCTGCAAAGGCTTTTAGAGACTTTTCTCAGAATGCTTCACGTTATAGCAATGAAAATCAAGCAGTAGCATGGGGAGTTATTGGACAATTTTTAGCCAAGAAGCTAGATCCGAATGCTGACGATGCTTATCGACTGCAGCAGGAGCTTGGTTATAACGAGCTACTATCGACTGAAGGGCAGGAATGGAAAGTGCGTGCTGCCTTACGTGCGAAGGATTGGGATTTAGTCAAGAATGCCATCGAAGGAATGAATCCTGCAGTTCGGGTGAAAGATCCCGCTTGGACTTATTGGTATGCGCGCGCACTAAAAGCCGAGGGTGATAATGACAGAGCCAAAGAGCATCTTGAACTTATTGCTGATCAATACAATTTTTATGGGCAACTCGCACGTGAAGATTTAGGTAGATTAAATCATGCGCCTCCAAAAACTAAAGTAAGTGAGCAGGAGATTGAGGTCATGGCCAGCCGCCCAGGGTTTATTCGCGGCGAACGGTTTTATGCAATGAATCTACGCCTTGAGGGTAATCGCGACTGGAATTGGGAATTACGTGGCATGAGTGATAGGGATTTGTTGGCCGCCGCTGAGTATGCCAAGCGTATTGGTCTCTACGATCGTGCTGTGAATACTGCTGATCGAACAAAGCAGGAGCATGACTTCACCTTGCGTTATCCAACGCCGTATCGGGATGAGTTATCTCCGATTGCAAAACAAATTGACCTGAATTTAGCTTGGGCATATGGATTAATACGGCAAGAGTCTAGGTTCATTATGAATGCGTCATCCTCAGTGGGTGCATCAGGTTTGATGCAGGTGATGCCAAAGACAGCTAAATATGTAGCCAAGAAAATTGGGATGACTTCTTATAGCAACGATAAGTTGACTGACACCAATACCAATTTAACTTTAGGTAGTAATTACTTAAACATGGTTTTGTTGGATCTTGATGGCTCCTGGGTATTAGCTTCGGCTGCTTATAACGCTGGGCCATCACGTTCGAAGTCATGGCGTGCAAAACTCACCAGCCCAACGGAGGGTGCCATTTTTGCGGAAACTATTCCATTTAGCGAGACACGTACTTATGTAAAAAATGTATTAGCCAATGCTACTTACTACTCATCAGTGATGTATGGTCAAACACAGTCATTAAAGCAACGCTTAGGTGTAATTTCCCCAAAAGTAGTTAATTCTTCTGAATTGCCATAATCATTTTAAAGATTGGTTTCTTATGAAATATGACATTTTATTAATTGGCGGCAATGGTTTTGTGGGCCGCGTCTTAGCCGCTCAATTGCAAGCCGAGGGGTATTCAGTTTTGCTACCAACTCGGCATGTGGTTGCTGCACGGGAGTTGCGCATGCTGCCAAAAGTGCACATAGAAGAATCAGACATTCATGAGTTTGATGTTTTGCAAGAATTGTGCTCGCGGGTTAAATCCAACGGCGCAGTGATTAATTTAGTTGGCGTCTTGCACGATAAACCAGCATCTCCATATGGCAAGATATTTAAAGCTGCCCATGTAGATCTTCCTAAAAATATTATTACTGCAATGCAAATGCATGGTTTGAAGCGCTATTTGCATATGAGCGCTCTGGGCGCGAATTCTCATGGCCCCTCTATGTACCAGCGCAGTAAAGGAGATGGCGAAGAAGCTGTGAAAGCTAGTAATTTAGCCTGGACTATTTTTAGACCCTCTGTAATTTTTGGTGAGCAAGATCAGTTCATCAATTTGTTTGCCAAGTTGACAAGCGTATTTCCAGTAATGCCTTTGGCAAACTCCCGGGCACAGTTTCAGCCAGTGAGCGTTGATGATGTAGCTAGCGCTTTTACTAAAGCATTGAGGATGCCAAACACTATTTATGAATCTTATGATTTAGTGGGCCCAAAGGTTTACACCATGAGAGAAATTATAGAGTTAGCTGCTCGCAAGGTAAACGCGCGATGTGTCATTATTCCGGTACCAGATTTTGTCGGATATTTGCAGGCACTAGCATTTGAGTATCTACCGGTGCCAACTCTCATGTCTCGAGATAATATTGCTTCAATGAGCTTGCCCAATATCTTGCCGGTCAATAGAGTGGATGCTTTGACCCAAGTTTTTGGAATTAGTAGGCGTACTTTAGAAGGCATGAAGTAACTCAATGAAGATCTATGCAGTGGGAGGAGCCATTCGCGATACTCTCATGGGTTTGCCCGTGCATGATATTGATTACGTTGTTGTTGGTTCAAACGTAGATGAAATGATTGCATTGGGTTTTCGTCCGGTTGGGAAAGATTTCCCGGTATTCTTGCACCCTCAAACTCAAGCTGAGTATGCTTTAGCCCGCACTGAGCGCAAAACAGGTAAGGGTTATAAAGGTTTTACGTTCTACGCTGATCCAACTGTTACTTTGGAACAGGATTTAGAGCGACGTGACCTAACAATTAATGCCATGGCCCAAGAAGTAGGAAGTGATGGGCAATGGATTGGTCCGATTTTGGATCCGTTTAATGGACAACAAGACTTAGCTGCAAAAGTATTTCGTCATGTTTCCAATGCTTTTGCGGAAGACCCTCTTCGCCTATTGCGCGTCGCGCGTTTTGCAGCGCGGTTTCCCGACTTTACGCTTGCTCCAGAGACAATGCAGGCTTTACAAGCTATTGTTCGCTCTAATGAATTGGCAGCCCTCTCTCCAGAGAGGATTTGGCAAGAGTTAGCAAGGGGTCTAACGGCCGCTAAGCCAATGCATATGTTTCAGGTGCTCCTAGATTGCGAAGCGGCGCAGTTATTGCTACCGTCTTCATTAGTAATGAACTTGGCACAGGATGATTA
The DNA here is from genome assembly GCA_023253245.1 of Polynucleobacter sp. GTDB lineage: Bacteria > Pseudomonadota > Gammaproteobacteria > Burkholderiales > Burkholderiaceae > Polynucleobacter. Next base: position 5,129 of record JALRHB010000086.1, read on the forward strand.
CCGCAAGAATTTGATTGACCACTTGCAAGCATCTGATGATCAATTAGAGAATCGTTGCGCGGTGATATTGATGTATTTACCAGTCAGTGAAATCCGTGCATGGTCTGAATGTGTGCGTATGCCAAATGATGTGCGTGATTTTGCTGAGATATTTAGCGCTCTCAATCAGTTGGTTCAGCAGTCTTCGAAGCACTCAAGCGCTGGTTATCAAGCTGCTGATGTTTTGAATTGGTTTAATCGTGCAGATGTATGGCGTAAACCTGAGCGTGGGTATGCCTTACTCAATCTTGCTAAGAAGATTGGTCTAAATATGACTGCTATGATGAACGCAATGCAAGGCGCTCAATCACTTATTACTGCTGAAATTATTGCTAGCATTCCCGCCGAAGATCGTTCTAATGGTGAAAAAATTAAAGGGGCTGTGGATACAGCAAGATTGCGCGCAATCTCTTTAGCTCTTAGCGCTTGAGGTTATAGCTTTATAAGCGATTTCTGCCTCTGAAGCCAGGCAAGTCCTCTAGTGTTGTCTCAGGTAGTAAATGATTTAATTTCTTGGAAAATGCGAAGACTTTAAAGAGCTCTCCCATCTCTGCTTCTGACAAGAGTTTTTGTAAGGCATTCGAAATTGGCAAGAATATTTCGGGGTTTCTTGGGTCGCCAACTTCTAAGGCGAGGTCACCAATCC
>JALRHB010000087.1:0-2176 GCA_023253245.1 Polynucleobacter sp.
CAGAAGGATCTTCGAGAAGCTTCCGCAACAATGCATTATTTAAGGCATGCCCCGATTTTTCAGCGACATAAGCCCCAATAATAGGATGTCCAACTAAATATAGATCACCAATCGCATCCAAAATTTTATGTCTTACAAACTCATCTTCATAGCGTAATTCTTCATTATTCAGGATGCGGTGTTCATCTAGCACGATTGCATTATCTAAGCTTCCCCCGCGCGCTAATCCCATTTCTCGCAAAGCCTCTACTTCATGAGCGAAGCCAAAAGTACGGGCACGTCCAATTTCACTACGATAGGCATGCTCGGCAAAATCAACAATAAAACGCTGTCCCGTCTTATCAACTGCTGGATGCTTAAAGTCGATTGTGAAATCTAACTTAAAGCCAAAGAAAGGTTCAAGACGTGCAAGCTTGTCACCATCTTTTACTTCAATTGGTTTTTTAATCACTAAAAATTGTCTTGATGCATCTTGCTCCGCAATGCCAGCCGATTCCATGAGGAACAAAAATGATGCGGCGCTGCCATCCATAATGGGAACTTCTTCACCATCCAACTCAATTAATAGGTTATCCAAACCTAAGCCAGCACAAGCTGATAGCAGATGCTCGACTGTAGAAACACGAACGCCATCTTTTTGAATAACCGATGCAAGACGCGTATCGCACACAGCTAAAGCGGTAGCCGGAACAATAGTTTGCTCCGGCGTATCCATACGAACAAACAAAATCCCTGAATTGACTGGCGCAGGCTTAATAGACAATGTCACCTTACGCCCTGAATGCAAGCCAATCCCCACGGTTTTAATTGGAGTAGCGATTGTGCGTTGCTTCATCATCATTCAGATAAATTACTTAGAGCTTTTTCAATATAGAAGCAGCATCGCTTACTTCAAACTTACCTGGAGCTTCAAGATCCAAAGTTTTAACTACGCCATCCTCCACAATCATGGCATAACGTTGTGAGCGCACACCAAGCCCACGCGCAGTGAGATCAAACTCCATACCTAATTTCTTAGTGAACTCTGCACTACCGTCGCCAAACATACGAACCTTTTTTCCAACTTTGAGATCACGACCCCAAGCACCCATTACAAATGGGTCATTCACAGAAATACACCAAATCTCGTCAACGCCTTTAGCCTTTAGAGCGTCGTAGCGCTCAACATATCCAGGAACATGTTTAGCTGAACAGGTTGGAGTAAATGCCCCTGGCAAAGCAAAGATTACAATTTTCTTGCCGGCAACCAGTTTCTCTACCTCAAATGCATTAGGACCAACGGAGCAACCCTCAGTGGCCTCATCCAAAAATTCATACAAAGTAGCATTTGGTAATTTTTGTCCAACAGCAATCATAAAGTCTCCAATTTATTAAATAGTAGTAATGAGTATGTCAACGCTAGCGCAGGATTCGTCGTCCGGAGGGGCGCTGCGTTGACACTTTCAAACTCCTATTGTATTGAGCAGTGCTTTAGTCTGCTTGCTTGCGTAAAAATGCGGGGATTTCGTAATAATCCGCCCCTTTATCAAGCATGGTTTTAGCCTGAGGAGAGCTATCAGCACCCAAAGTAGGGGCTGGAGTAGCCTCGCGAGAACTGCGGAATACCCGTGGCAAATCATATTGACTGTAATCAACCGTACCAGCAGATGCCTGAGACGCCATTGAAGGAATACCGCCAGCCCCTGTCTGCGCTAAACCTGCGTTCACGCTTAGAGCGGAATCTAAGCCCGCCTTGCTCATTGCGGCAGAAGCACTTGCTGGTGCAAAGCTATTGAGATCAGCCATGGTTGGCATCGCATCATGCGTACCAGTCGCTTGCCTCCATACCACTTCAGGCTGATGACTCTGACGAGCCTGTGGATTATTCAAGCCTGTGGCTACGACCGTTACACGCAACGCATCACCTAAGCTCTCATCGTAAACAGTACCAAAGATTACGGTAGCATCATCAGCAGCATAGCCACGAATTGCAGCCATCACTTCGCGAGTTTCGGACAATTTCAATGAACGACTGGCAGTGATATTAACTAATACTCCACGAGCTCCTGAAAGATCTACACCTTCTAAAAGTGGTGAAGCAACAGCAGCTTCAGCAGCCAAACGAGCACGATCCATGCCAGAAACGGTTGCCGTTCCCATCATTGCTTTACCTTGCTCACCCATAACAGTCTTCACA
>JALRHB010000087.1:2186-5804 GCA_023253245.1 Polynucleobacter sp.
TCAACGTTGATCAAACCTTGCACGTTGATAATTTCCGCAATACCCGAAACCGCGTTGTGCAATACATCGTCTGCGCATGCAAAGGCTTTATCAAACTCTGCATCCTCACCCATTACTTCAAAGAGCTTTTCATTAAGCACCACAATCAATGAATCGACATAAGACTCAAGCTCAGCAGCACCATTTTCAGCAACCTTCAAACGCTTCACACCCTCAAAATCAAATGGCTTGCTGATAACACCAACAGTCAAAATCCCCATCTCTTTTGCTACTTGCGCAACTATCGGTGCTGCGCCAGTTCCAGTTCCACCACCCATGCCGGCAGTGATAAAGACCATGTGCGCACCTTGTAATGCATCTGCAATAAGTGCGCGCGCTTCTTGTGCAGACGCTGCACCAATTTCCGGTTTTGCACCAGCACCCAATCCGCTAGAGCCTAGTTGCAAATTCACAGATGCTTCGGAACGCTGTAGAGCGCCAGCATCGGTGTTCATGCAAATAAACTCTACGCCGCTTACACCGCGACGAATCATGTGCTGAACTGCATTACCACCAGCACCACCAACCCCAACCACTTTAATAATGGTTTTGCCAGCTACTTCCTGATCTAACATTTCAAATTCCATATACCCTCCTAGGTAATTAATGAACTACATTGACGACGACGAAAAACTTAAAAATTTCCTGCAAACCATTCTTTCATGCGCGAGATAACACTTTGTAATGCGCCTGATTGAGCAACGCGACGACCTCGCAATAACTGCGCCTGACCCTCCATAAGCAATCCAATGCTGGTTGCAAAGCGGGGGCTTCGTAACACTTCATGCAAATGACCGTGATACTCAGGGGTACCAATTCGTGCTGGGCGTAAAAATACCTGCTCCGCTAACTCGACCATTCCTGGCATTAAAGAGGTGCCTCCGGTAAGCACGATGCCTGAGGACACCATATCTTCATAACCAGAATCGCGGACGACACCGCGCACTAAAGTAAATAATTCTTCTACTCTGGGCTCAATCACTGCAGCAAGTGCTTGTTTTGACATAGGGCGCGGCTCCCTATCCCCAACGCCTGGAACATCAATCATTGCAGCGGGGTCCGCCATATCTTGACGAGCTATTCCATATTGAATCTTGAGATCTTCAGCATCGATTGTTGGAGTACGCAAAGCCATTGCAATGTCATTCGTAATTTGGTCGCCCGCAATTGGGATCACTGCTGTATGACGAATAGATCCCTGGCAATAGATGGCTATATCGGTTGTACCACCACCAATATCAACCAAGACAACTCCCAACTCTTTTTCATCTTCAGTTAGAACAGCCAAACTAGAAGCGAGGGGTTGCAATATCAAGTCGTTGACTTCCAGACCACAGCGACGAACACATTTCACAATATTTTGCGCAGCACTAACGGCGCCAGTGACTATATGAACTTTTACTTCAAGACGAAGCCCACTCATGCCAATTGGCTCGCGGACATCTTCCTGTCCATCAATAATGAATTCCTGAACAAGGATGTGAAGGATTTGTTGATCTGTTGGAATATTAATAGCTTTAGCGGTCTCTAAAACACGCTCCACATCACCAGCACTCACTTCCTTATCTCGAATAGCCACCATTCCACTAGAGTTAAAGCTCACGATATGGTTACCAGCAATGCCAGTAAATACCTGGGCAATCTGGCGATCTGCCATTACCTCAGCTTCTTCTAACGCCTTCTGTATAGACTGAACGGTCGCTTCAATGTTGACAACAACGCCTTTCTTGAGGCCCTTTGATGCGGTTTGCCCTACACCAACCACATTAAATTGACCATCTGGTGCTAATTCAGCGACCAAGGCAACCACCTTGGAAGTTCCAATATCTAAACCAACCAGTAAATCGCGATTGTCCTTACTCATTCTCAATCCTCATTGCTTCCGCTCACTTTTTTTTGCATCAACTTCACTCTTTTTAGGGCTTGCAGAAGCGAGATGTACTGCAAAGCCGTTGGCATAGCGCAAATCAATTGCATCTACACGATTAGCCCACTTCTCTTGTACCTGTGGCCAATATTTAAAAAGTCGTGCCACCCGATCTTCAGTTAAAGTTTTGTCAGAGCTTTCTTCGTCGCGCCCAAACTCTACTTTCATACCATTCGATAGTTTGACGTTCCAGGCATAACGATCAGAGAGAGTTAAGCTCTTTACTTCTGCATCCCAAGGCTTAAACCAGGCATTTGCCTTTTCATAAAGTCGCATCACTTCTTTGCTGGAATCATCTGGTCCATAAAAGTCAATTAATTGAATGCCATCAACTACCTCTGAAACGCGCCCAGCAAAAATTTCACCATGCGCGTTCATTAAACGGTGGCTATCAATGCCACCCCACATTCCAAAAGGTTTTTGCTCCTCAATACTCACAACTAATTCATTAGGCCAAACTCTTCTAACATTGGCGTGTCTTACCCAAGGCATAGTCTCAAATCCTCGCTTGACATCTTCCAAGCGAACGCTAAAAAAGTTTCCCTTCACTGTTTCAACTACCTGCTGCTTTACTAATGGTTTATTAACATGCTTTAGCGTCTCGCCAGCAACAGGTTCAATCACAATTTTTTGCAAAGCAAAAACTGGTCTTTGACTCAGCCAAATTAATATTCCTATTACAAGCATGAGCAGAAATAAGCGCATTAAGAACTGTGTGAGCTTTTTCATCCGCACAGGATGATTCCAAATAGGGGAGGCTAATGAAGCGAATACGTCACCCAACCCAAAGAGGATGTTACTCACACGATTCATGCTTGAGAGCTTCCTTGTAGATAAAGTGTTTTACTAAGCACCCATAAAACTAATTCAGCATATTCCACGCCGGCAGCTTTAGCGGCCATAGGAACTAGTGAGTGTGAAGTCATTCCTGGAGATGTGTTCATCTCCAATAGATAAGGCTTGCCAGTTTGCTGATCTATCATCACATCGGCGCGACCCCAGGTCTTACAGCCAAGCGCACGATACGCAGCTAATGCCAACTCCTGAACTGCCTGATTAACTTCTGGAGCTAAGTCAGTTGGGCACAAATACTTGGTCTCATCCGAAAAATATTTGTTATGGAAATCATAATTCGCCTGTGGCGGAATAATTTTAATTACCGGTAATGCTTCTGCATCCTTTCCAAAACCAACTAAAGGGCAAGTTAACTCGTCGCCAATAATGCAAGTCTCTGCAATCACTGCTTTATCCATAGCAGATGCGAGTTGGTAGGCAGCGGGCAATTCATCTACCGACTTCACTTTTGTCAGCCCAAGCGATGAACCTTCGTGGGCAGGCTTCACAATTAATGGCAAACCTAATTTACCCACTACTGCATTCCAGTCGCTATCTGCCTTAAGCTCTACGAATTCAGGGGTGGATAAACCACCACTAATCCAAATGCGTTTTGTAGCTATCTTGTCGATTGCTAAGGCAGATGCCAATACACCACTTCCGGTATACGGCAAACCTAATAACTCCAATAAACCTTGAATGGTTCCATCCTCACCATAACGTCCATGCAGAGATATAAAGACGCGATCAAATTTTTCCTGGGCGAGCTCTGATGGACAACGTAGACCTGGATCAAATGCATGTGCATTAACCCCCTT
>JALRHB010000088.1 GCA_023253245.1 Polynucleobacter sp.
ATCCCCATCTCTTTTAAAAAAATAGTATGAGTATTAGTATTCATGCCTCTAGCTTAATCGATTTAGCCATCACCAATGCATCCTCTCGAGCGGCTGAGTCAGATTGAGCGGGATAATAATTTTTACGTAAGCCAATTTGCTCATATCCAAGGCTTTGGTAAAGTCGTAAAGCACTACCATTACTCGGGCGTACTTCCAGAATGATTCTAGGCATACCTTGCTGAGCAGCCACACCCTCAATAGCACCCATCATTCGAGCACCAATACCCAGTTTTCGCAACTGCGGAGTTACCGTAATATTTAGAAGATGCAACTCATCAACAGCAGGAAATAAAACGCAATAGGCCCATAGAATTTTGGGGTCTAAATAGCTACCGGCAACACAATCGCCAAAGTTTGGGCGCACACAATAAGCCCAATGACCTGCTGCCAAAGAATCTGAGAAGTTCCCCAGCGTCCAGGGATGGATATGAGATACAGATTCAATAGCTAAAACCTCATCCAAGTCAGCAGCCGTCATTGGCAGGAACGAGAGTTCAGCGGCACGGTCAAAAGCCTTATCCATGCTGTTGGCTACGCTCTTGGGCAGTAAACGCCACTTTATTGCGCACATACAAGGGCTCGAGCAAATGAACATCTTGCTGCAAGCCTTGAGCCCACATCTGCTTGGCACATGCTAAAACACCCAGAGCATCAACCCCAATGCGTCGATTGAGACGCGCATCAGGAAGACAATTATTATCTGACCCAAGTAAGCGCGGCCCAAATTCATTAATCGCACTACCAGCAAGGTACTCAACACTATCAAACTCCACCAACTCTGGAGCGCTCAGTGAAATCTCGCCAATCCGCTGCGGCACCTCATCTTCTCGAACTTGATAAGGAGCCCAATAGACTTCATTCATACGCGCATCTATTGCAACCATAAAAGTGCGAGAATTTGATTCTTGAAAATGGGCGGTAAGCACCAGCTGAGATGCAATGGCATCTAGACTGGCAACAGGCAATACGGGTAATTTTTGGGCTATTGCAAGGCCCTGCACAACTGCAACGCCCAAGCGAACCCCGGTAAATGCGCCAGGACCAATGTCGATTGCAATTGCATCTATCTCATCAAGACTTAGAGAGGATTGATCCAATAGCCCCTCACTCCAAGGTAACAACAGCTGACTCGCACCTGATGTTACTTTTTCGTGACGATAGGCAACTTTGCCATCATTCAAAGATAAGGCCACCGAACACCATGCACTGGAAGTATCGATGGCGAGTATATGGGCCAATATGAGCTCTCTATAACTAAGATTGAAGACCTGCAATGATATCTGGTGGCGCTTGCACAAGCTCGATTAGGACACCTTCACCACAAAGAGGAAACTCTTCGTTACCTTTGGGGTGAACGAAGGTAATATCGTATCCAGCAGCTCCTTTACGAATTCCGCCAGGTGCAAATCGCAAACCCTGGGCAGTAAGCCACTCAACCGCCCTAGGAAGATTATCTACCCACAGCCCAATGTGATTTAAGGGCGTTTGGTGTACAGCAGGCTTTTTGTCAATATCAAAAGGTTGCATCAAATCAACCTCGATCTCATGAGCCCCTTTACCAATTGCGCAAATATCTTCATCCACATTTTCACGTTCAGATACAAAAGTACTTTTATAGTCAAAACCCAATAAATCAACCCAAAGTTTACGTAGACGATCTTTATTCTCACCGCCAATGGCAACTTGTTGAATACCTAAAATTTTGAAAGGCTTAATCATGATGTGCCTTATTCGAAACGAATGATGAGTTGATCGACCGCAAGACTTTCACCAACATTGGCACAGATCTCAGCAACGACTCCATCTTGAGCTGCAAGTAAGGTGTTTTCCATTTTCATGGCTTCTATTGCAGCCAATTTTTGACCTGCAGTTACCTGCTCGCCAACCTTGACAGAGATATTAGTCAGCAATCCTGGCATCGGAGACATAACTAATTTAGAGGTATCTGGTGGAACCTTGACAGGCATGCGACGTTGCAACTCTGCTCCTAATGGGCTAAGCACCATACACTCAAAGTGTGCGCCGTCCAATACCAGTGCATATTTAACGCCTTTACGCTCAACTTGTGCAGTGATTTTTGAGGTGCCGTTAATGGTAGCGCGCAAACAAATCTCGCCAGGTCGCCAATTACTCACGATGTCATAACGACTAACATCGTCAGCCTCCTCGATATACACCGAATAGACATCATCCTTGAGTTCTAAACGTATCGGAATCTCTCGAACATTTTCGTTAGAGCCCACGCGGTCACCCGTTACCACTACAAACTTCTTAGCAATGGTCATTTCATGTCCAGCCAGCTGACCATCAATCATCTGAATATGCTCAAGGTAGCGATAGCGCATAAATGCGGCTAAAGCAGCAAGGCGCTTAGGATCGGCAGGCTGAACAGAGTCCTTTTTGAATCCTTCTGGGTACTCTTCAGCAATAAAGCCAGTTGTGAAGTCACCAGAGACAAAACGGGGATGCTGCAGGAGCGCAGCCTGAAACGGAATATTCGAATGAATTCCGCGAATCACAAAGTCATTCAAAGCACCACGCATCTTTTCAATGGCCTCGGCGCGATCTTTACCATGCACAATGAGTTTAGCAATCATGGAGTCGTAGTACATTGGGATCTCACCGCCCTCATAGACACCAGTATCTACGCGTACGCCATTAATCGCCTCAGGAGGACGGTATTTTACAAGTCGTCCGGTTGATGGCAAAAAGTTTCTAAATGGATCATCTGCATTAATTCGACACTCCATCGACCAGCCGTCAAGCTTGATATCCTCTTGCTTGAATGCCAGTTTTTCACCAGCAGCAATACGAATCATTTGCTCCACGAGATCAAGACCTGTGATTCCCTCTGTAACAGGGTGCTCGACCTGCAGACGAGTATTCATTTCTAAAAAATAGAAAGACTTATCTTTTCCAACAACAAATTCAACCGTGCCAGCCGATTGATAATTTACGGCTTTAGCCAATGCAACTGCTTGTTCACCCATTGCTTTACGTGTTACTGGATCAATAAAGGGTGATGGCGCTTCCTCAATTACTTTTTGATGACGACGCTGAATCGAGCAGTCGCGTTCGCCTAGATAAACCACATTACCGTGAGCGTCACCTAGCACTTGAATCTCAATATGACGCGGACCTTCTACAAACTTTTCAATAAATACTCGGTCATCGCCAAAGCTATTAAGCGCTTCAGTCCGACAAGCAGCAAAACCTTCAAACGCCTCTTTGTCATTGAAAGCAACGCGTAAACCCTTGCCTCCACCTCCAGCCGAAGCTTTAATCATGACAGGATAGCCAATGCCCTGAGCAATCTTGACAGCATCCTCGGGCTTTTCAATCGCTTCATTGAAGCCTGGAATGGTATTAACCTTCGCCTCCAAGGCCAGTTTCTTGGAAGCGATCTTGTCACCCATAGCGGCGATAGATTGATATTTAGGGCCAATAAAAACAATACCCTCTTCTTCACAACGTCTCGCAAACTGCTCATTCTCAGATAAGAAGCCATAACCAGGATGAACTGCCTCAGCGCCGGTGTCTTTGCACGCTTGAATAATACGATCCATTACCAAGTAGGATTCACGCGAAGGTGCAGGACCGATACAGACAGCCTCATCGGCCATTTGCACATGACGTGCCTCTTTATCAGCCTCAGAGTAGACCGCAACAGTCTTAATGCCCATCTTCTTGGCGGTTTTCATTACACGGCAAGCAATTTCACCGCGGTTGGCAATCAATATTTTCTTAAACATTTTTGTAGTCATAATTTATCGGCACCTTACAGAGGAATATTGCCGTGTTTACGCGCAGGATTAGTAAGTTCCTTGTCTTTCAACATTGCCAAGGAACGCGAAATTCGCTTGCGAGTTTCATGAGGAAGAATCACATCATCGATATAGCCGCGGCGACCTGCAACAAATGGGTTGGCAAACTTGGCCTTGTATTCAGCCTCGCGTGCAGCAATTTTTGCAGGATCTGATTTTTCCTCGCGGAAGATAATTTCCACGGCGCCTTTTGGACCCATCACGGCAATCTCAGCTGAGGGCCAAGCAAAGTTGACATCACCCCGTAAGTGTTTGGAAGCCATCACATCATAGGCACCACCATAGGCCTTTCGAGTAATCAGCGTTACCTTGGGGACGGTGCAATCCGCATAGGCATAAAGCAATTTTGCGCCATGTTTAATAATGCCGCCGTACTCTTGAGAGGTTCCAGGCATAAAGCCTGGCACATCAACTAAAGTAACGACCGGGATATTGAAGGCATCACAGAATCTCACAAATCGTGCCGCCTTAATAGATGCCTTGATATCTAAGCAGCCTGCAAGCACCAAGGGCTGATTAGCTACGATACCGATGGAGCGACCTTCCATACGCGCAAATCCAATTAAGATATTCTTGGCATAGTCAGGCTGCAATTCAAAAAACTCACCATCATCCACAATCTTTTCAATTAATTCTTTCATATCATATGGCTGATTGGGATTGCTAGGAACCAAGGTATCCAAAGAAAAATCGGGCTCTTCAGTGCGCATCGCCCCATTAATCATTGGTGGCTTTTCACGATTAGAGAGTGGCAAATAATTAAAGAAACGACGCAACATCATGATCGCATCAACATCGTTATCAAAGGCCAAATCACAGACACCAGAAATAGTCGAATGCGTTACAGCACCACCCAATTCTTCGGCTGTGACATCCTCATGGGTTACTGTTTTTACTACCTCAGGTCCCGTTACAAACATATAGGAACTATCTTTAACCATAAAGATAAAGTCAGTCAAAGCTGGTGAATACACCGCTCCGCCCGCAGATGGTCCCATGATGAGAGAGATTTGCGGAATCACACCAGATGCAGTGACATTCCGTTGGAAAATTTCTGCATAACCACCTAGTGAAGCAACGCCCTCTTGAATACGGGCACCGCCAGAATCATTTAAACCAATGACGGGCGCACCAACCTTGAGCGCTTGATCCATAATCTTGCAAATCTTTTCTGCATGAGCCTCGGAAAGTGAGCCACCTAAAACTGTAAAGTCTTGCGAAAACACAAAAACTAGACGACCGTTAATCATTCCATAACCAGTGACAACGCCATCACCGGGCACAGTTTGATCAGCCATACCAAAGTCATGGCAACGATGCTCGACAAACATATCCCACTCTTCAAAGGTTCCAGCATCAAGCAAGAGCTCAATACGCTCTCGTGCGGTTAATTTACCTTTGGAATGCTGAGCAGCAATACGCTTTTGCCCACCACCTAATCTGGCGAGTTCACGCTTTGCTTCAAGTTGTTGAATGATTTCCTTCATAACTACTCCCTTAGAAAAATTCATGCCCCATTGCCTCGAGCAAACGTCGTGCGGCAACTGAAGCAGCGATAGATCCTTGATTTACCTGCGCACTTAAGTCAGGTAATAGTCTTTGGACTACTGGGTGATTCTGAAAAGCATTTTTAAGACCAGCATCAATTCTTCCCCACATCCACGAACCTGCTTGCTGCTGACGCCGCGCTTGTAACTTG
>JALRHB010000089.1 GCA_023253245.1 Polynucleobacter sp.
CAGCTAACAAAGCCACTTCTGCGCGCAAAACTTCGCGTGCACGTGTAACTTGTTGGTCTGCATCTTGCTTAGCTTGAGAAATAATGCGTGCGGCTTCAGCCTGTGCATTGGCCCGAATTTCATCAGCGGACATTTGGGCACGCTTTTCAGCTTCGGCAACACGTTGAACACCTTCTTGACGTGCTTTATTTAATTCTTGCTCGGCCTCATTACTAGCCAATGCCAGCGCTTCTTTACCGCGCTCGGCGGCAGCAAAACCATCAGCAATTTTGCTTGAACGCTCATCTAACGCCTTAACCAAGGGCGGCCACACAAAACGTGCAACAACCCACCATAAGACGAAGAAAACGATCATTTGCGCGAATAGGGTCGCGTTCAGATTCACGATATTCCTTTCAGTATTGTTGAGAACAGTCAGATGACCTCATGATCATCTTTGCCAAAACAATTACTTAATAACTGCGAGCAGTGGGTTTGCGAAAGCAAACAACATTGCAACACCAACGCCGATCAAGAACGCCGCGTCAATCAAACCAGCCAAAAGGAACATCTTAGTTTGGAGTGGCTCCATCAATTCTGGTTGACGTGCGCAAGCTTCGATATATTTACCGCCCATCAATGCGATGCCCAAACAAGCACCGATCGCGCCAAGGCCAATGATGATGCCAATAGCGATTGCTGTGAAACCTTGAATGTTTGCGAGAAATTGTTGCATGTTGCTGACTCCTGAAGTTAAAGAGATAAGTTAAAAATAAAAATCTTAGTGATGGCTATGCGCTTGCCCGATGTAGACCAAAGTCAACATCATAAAAATAAAGGCTTGCAACAAAATAACCAAAATATGGAAGATGGCCCAAGCTGATCCAGCAATAACATGGCCCACCAATCCGAACATCGATAAATCTAAATTAAATGTCCAGACACTACCAAGCAATGCAATCAGCAAGAACACCAACTCTCCAGCATACATATTGCCGAAAAGTCGCATTCCCAATGAAACACCTTTTGCTAGATATTCAATGATGTTCAAAGCGAGATTGAATGGGGCTAAATACCATTTCGCACCAAACGGAGCGGAGACGAGCTCATGCAAGAAACCACCAACACCCTTTACTTTGAAGCTATAAAAGAAAACCAAAAGCAGGACGGACAAAGACATGCCCATCGTTGCATTGAGATCAGTTGTAGGCACAACTTTATGGTGTGGAACGTGCACACCAAAACTTTCAATAAAGTGATTGACACCTAAGACCCAATCTACCGGCACCAAGTCTAGGGTGTTGAGCAAGACAATCCAAAAGAATACAAATAGGGCTAGTGGGGCAATATAGGAACGATCGCCATGAACGATGCTCTTAGATTGTGTCTCGGCCATTTCTACAATCATTTCAACGAAGCATTGAAAACGGCCGGGCACCCCAGGGGTCGCGCGACGAGCCGCCAACAACAAAACGAACACCGCGAGCAAACCCATTAAAGACGCCCAAAAAATCGTATCTAAATTGATGATGCTAAAGTCAATGATGGACGACTGAGGTCCGCCTGAATTATTGAGGTTTTGTAAATGCTCAGAAATGTACGCTGTTGGCGTCATTTGCTCGGCACCCGAGTGGGCTTGGTTTACTTCGCTAGACATCTCTTAAAAGTCCTTTGGTTCAATCACATTTAATACTTTTAGCGCCATAACGATGCAAGCCACAAACACTTTAGGGCTAGCACATAAGTCACCAATAACGGGACCCATAAGACGCCAGGGATTAATAAAGCCACCCCAATAAACAGCATTAATGTCGTGGCGATCTTAATAAACTCACCAGAAACTAGTGCTGCCACAAAATTACCTGGATTTAACATTCGCGATTTTTTTGCAAATTCAAGCCTGGTCAAAAACAAGGCTGATGGCAAGGCGCTTATTAAACCACCTAAAAAGGCCGAGTAAGTATAAAGGCTTAACCCTACCGGCTCTCCAAAAAAAGACCAAAACATCATACTGAGCGCTGTAACCACGATTTGCGCCAGCACAATCTTCCAAGGGGATAAAGGGGGGTATTTGAGAGCATTGCTTTCTTGCAATGCGGTCATTTCCGCTTTACTTAAAACCCGAATCGCTTCTTCATCGGGTTCATCCCAGTCATTTCCCTTGGAAAATTGATTTTTTTGAGGAATCAATTTAGCCCCGAGAGTTTAAAGTGTGCAGTGCAATATGTCAAAGGATTTGGCAACATATTTCCACCCAATTTAGGCTTCAATCCCGAGTTTTTTAAGCAGAGCATCCAGCTCATCGAATTGGCTAAATTGAATCCTAAGCTCGCCCCCGGCACCCTTGAGCTTAAATTCTGTATTCAGCCCTATTAAATCGGCGATTTCTCGAGTTAAGCGACTTAAATCTGGGTCAACTGGGGTATTGCCACTAAGCTTGGTTTTGATCTTTTGATCCCCAATTTGACCACCAGCAAGCGCAAGGGCCGTGGCCATTCTCTCGGCCTCGCGAACCGACAATCCTTGGGCGGCGATTTTTTGAGCCAACGCTATTTGACTGGCACCAGGAAGTGGGAGTAATGCTCGGGCGTGGCCCATGTCAATATCACCAGCCAGAAGCATAACTTGGACCGGCTTTGCCAGTTGAGTTAAGCGCAATAAATTAGTTACAGCACTACGCGATTTGCCGACCGCTTTTGCAGCTTGTTCGTGAGTGAAGCCAAACTCTTGAATCAATCTAGCCAAACCTTGTGACTCTTCAAGAGGATTTAAATCTTCACGCTGCATATTTTCTACTAAAGCCATTGCAGCAGCAGCTTGATCATCAGCTCCAGAAACTAAAACGGGTACCTCTTTGAGCCCTGCTAATGCTGCCGCACGAAAGCGTCGCTCGCCAGCAATAATTTCGTATTTACCTGCCGCCACTAAGCGCACCAACAATGGTTGCATCACGCCTTGCTCTCGAATACTTTCTGCCAACTCTTGTAATGCATTTGCTTCCATTTTTTGACGTGGCTGATATTTACCAGCCTGCAATGCTGTCAAAGGCAAACGATTGATGTCTGTTGAAGTTTCTTTTTGCGATTTATCGCCAAGCAATGCCTCGAGACCGCGACCCAAACCTTTTTTCTTAAGCACAACCATAATATTTTCTTTCTAGCTTTTTACATTTGCTTAATGCGCTCAATCATCTCTGCACCAAACTCGAGATATGCTTTTGCACCACGCGATGATTTATCAAAGGCTACCCCAGGAAGCCCGTAAGATGGGGCCTCGGCAAGACGAACATTACGCGGAATAATAGTCTTAAATACTTTGTCCCCAAAGTGTTCAAGCAGTTGTTCTGACACTTGTTGCTGTAGCGTCATGCGCGCATCGAACATAACACGTAACAAGCCAATGATGACTAAGTCGGGGTTCAAGTTTGCATGGACCTGTTTAATAGTGTTTACTAAATCGGACAAACCCTCCAACGCAAAATACTCACACTGCATTGGCACAATGACGCCGTTTGCCGCGCACAATCCATTGAGCGTTAACAATGACAATGCAGGTGGGCAATCAATCAAAATAAAATCGTATTCATTCGCAACTTCTGCAAGCGCATCTTTTAAACGTTGCTCGCGCGAATCCAAATCTACCAATTCAATTTCTGCACCAGCTAAATCACGATTTGCTGGCAAAACGTCGTAGCCCGAACTTTCGCAACGTTGTGCGCATTTTTTAACCGAAGTTAGTCCAATTAAAACTTGATATACGCTTGAATTCAAATCTGCTTTTTCAATGCCAGAGCCCATCGTGGCATTTCCTTGTGGATCCAAATCCACCAGCAAAACTCGCTGCTGATGACCCGCCAAACCGGCGGCCAAATTCACAGCAGTTGTTGTCTTGCCAACTCCACCTTTTTGATTTGCAATACAAAATATTTTCGCCATGGATTTTTCTTAAAAGGTCATGCCTGAAAGGGAAATTTTCTCATGGGGGAAAGGACCAAAAGTCGCCTTTCCACCATCAAATTTGGAATACGAAGTGGCTCGTCTGCAATTAAACGCCAGCTATCCTTGCAAATATCTTGCAACTCCTCATCAGCCCGCTTGGCTTTCATTGCAAATACCAGGCCGTCAGGCCGCAGCAGGGGGAGTGATAGCTCCAAAAAATGGGCTAGATTTGTAAAGGCTCTAGAAATAACAGCATCAAACTGTCCAGGCTCTGACTTCGCCACCGCTTCGACGCGCTCACTCAGAACCCGAATATTTTTTAGGCCCAATCTACCCCGTACATGTTGCAAGAATGCAGTCTTTTTACGAACCGCTTCTATCAGGGTAAGCTGCCATTCGGACTGAATAATGGCAATTGGGATTGCGGGTAAGCCGCCGCCCGATCCAAGATCAGCAATTTTAGGGTGTTGCGCCTTAAGAAATTGCCTCATTAAGGGTAAAACTGTAATGGAATCAATGAGATGCAAATGTACTGAATTTTTTTCGCCCTCAATGGCCGTTAAATTGTGCACCTGATTCCAACGGCCCATTTCCTGTAAAAAAAGGTCTAAATTGGCAACATTCTCGGGGCTTAAGTTCAAACCAAGCTCCTCAATGCCCAAAGAAAGCAAGTCATTGCTCATGGGCTTGTGTTTGAGTGCGCCCCAAACCTTTTTTAAGATGGACTAGGAGCAAAGACAAGGCCGCCGGTGTCACACCAGAAATTCTTCCCGCCTGACCCAATGTTGCAGGCTTGTGCAAGTTGAGCTTTTGCTGAACCTCTTTGGATAGGCCTAAAACTTGCGCATAATCAAGCGACTCAGGCAGGGGAAAGGTTTCGTTATGCTCTTGTCGCGCAATCTCTGCTGCCTGCCTGTCTATATATCCTTGATATTTAATAGAAATTTCAACTTGGTCACTAATCTGCTGTGCTAAACCTAAATCATCATCTAAAAATTCTGGCGCCCACATGCCATTAGACAAAGCAGTGATTGCCTCATAGGTAACACCAGGGCGACGCAAAATATCAGCCAAACTGGACTCGTGGGACAGGTCTTGCCCAAGCAAACCAGATAAAGCCTGAGCAGCCTCATGTTTTGGGCCAATCCAGATATCTTGCAGGCGAGATGTTTCACGTGAAACAGCCTCTTGCTTTCTGCAGAACACACTCCATCGGTGGTCATCCACCAGGCCAAGCTCTCGGCCAATAGTGGTTAAACGCATATCTGCGTTATCTTCACGCAAACTCAAACGATATTCGGCGCGACTTGTGAACATCCGATAGGGCTCTTGCACGCCCAAGGTAATTAAATCGTCAACCAAAACACCAATGTAAGATTCGCTGCGCCTTGGTAACCAAGGCTCCTTACCTTGAGCAGCAAGTCCAGCGTTAATGCCGGCGAGCATCCCTTGGGCCGCGGCCTCCTCATACCCGGTTGTGCCATTAATTTGACCTGCAAAGTACAAACCGGAAATAGCCTTTGTTT
>JALRHB010000008.1 GCA_023253245.1 Polynucleobacter sp.
AAGGAAATTGGTTATATATTGCAGGTCTTGGCACCGATCCCAGAGGTGGCAGGCCCTTTAATATTGCCAAGCAAGCTCGCGAGCATGATCCTGACGGTGCTTATCAACGCATGTGGTTATGAAGGATCAGAATTTAGATTTCAGCAAGCTCTGCGTATTGTTTTAATACTTCGAGCGGAACTTTTTCTAATGCTTTGACATGAGTGCTCTCTAATTTAATCAGAGGAGCACACTTAGCTTCTAAGGCTTCTAGCCAGCGATTGAGGCAAAGACACCACTGATCACCAGCTACTAATCCTGGGAATTGGTGCTCAGGTCTAGGAGTAATCAGATCATTACCTCTCGTGAGGCTAAATTGCAGAAAGTCATTCGTCACAATTGCGCAAACTAAATGACTACCAAGATCCTCTTCATTGGTTTTGCAACAACCATCTCTAAAAAATCCAGTTAATGGATCAAATGAACAGGGCACTAAGGGCTGACCCAATACATTTAATGAGGGTTCAAATTGCATATAAACTTTCTGCCAATGGCTTGTGGTTGCTGACAAAATTCCAAAATGAATAAAATAACTTACGGGCTTGAATACAACTGGTGAGATAGATATCTTCCTTGAGCATCCACTTTAACCAAAATCATTTCTCCAGGGGCAACTGATCGGCCAGTAAATGCTCTAATATTGACTTGATGTGTGACCATAATGATAGGAGCGTGTGGATTTTTCTGATGCGCTCTGGAAATGAGTTGGATTAAGTTTTTAGTCTGAACATCAGCTTGATTTGTGTTATCAAAAAATGAGCCAAGAGCTGGTTCAATGGTGACATCCCCCTTATTAAGGAGATGAGCAGTGTCAATGCAGCGACACCATGGGCTGCTAAACACTTGTGCCTTACTAACGCCTTCTTTAGTCAACCAGTCCCCAATTGCTTTGGCTTGTTTTCTTCCAAAGTCACCCAGATTGCGTTGTGTACTGCAGTCGTTGAGTTGATAGTTTTGAGGATCACCAAATCCAGGGGCATCAGCATGCCTCATGAGAAGAATGTGTTTGCCATCTTGCAAGGCGTTTGCCAAGGCAGTCTGCGCCATCACCGGACTAGTTCCTGCTAGTAGCAAGATCATGAAGTGATAAGTAATCCATTTTAGGGGTGAAGCGATATTTACCAAGGCAGCCTCTCACCGGAATAGCTCAAGAAACTGCCAGAGTCCTCTTTAGTCACCGAGAATATTACCTCGAGCATATCTTGAGCCGCATCTAGTGGTGGCCGACCAATCTGTTCACCTTTAAATGGTTTTGAAAGTTTTGAATTGACCGTGCCTGGATGAAGTGCAATCACAGCGCACTGAGGTTTTGTTCTGGAAAATTCAATAGCGGTAGTTTTAATAAGCATATTGAGCGCCGCCTTAGAGGCGCGATAGCTGTACCAGCCCCCCAGACGGTTATCTTCAATGCTTCCTACTTTGGCCGATAGGGTAGCCATTACAGATCCAGTGGGATCTAATAGTTTTGAAAAGTATTTGATGGTTAGTGCAGGCCCGATAGCATTAATTTGCATAAGCTGCATGAGTTGTTCAGCATGCAGGTCTTCAAGTCGTTTTTCGGGCATCCACTTTTCTGAATGTAGCGCCCCAATAGTGTTAATAATGAGTTGAAAAGGCCCTTTTTCTAACAAGGAATTAGCGCTAGAGGCAATCGAGTGTGGATCATCGTAGTTAATTGAATGAGAGGAATTTCGGTGAATTCCAAGCACTTCAAGGCAGTTGGGATTTATTTCGAGCAATTCTTGAAAAGCTGAGCCTATCGTTCCGGAGGATCCAATAATCAATGCGCGAAATGGGGTTGGCACTAGAGACATAGTTGATTGGTTTTGAGAAATGCAATTAGGGCATGTTCAGCTAGTTTATTGAATAAGTCTTACACTTGCAGAGTGAGTAAAGAAAAGACGATATTGCTCTGCGAGGCTGATCTTTCGAGGCTAATTGAGATGGCCTGGGAGGATCGCACGCCATTTGATGCCATAGAGGAAAATTTTGGTGTATCTGAGCCACAGGTGATTTCCTTGATGCGCTCCGCGCTTAAACGAAGCTCTTTCAATTTGTGGCGTAAGCGAGTCACTGGTAGGGCAACAAAGCATGTAGCTCTCAGAGGTAAATTGGTGACCCGTGCTTATTGCCCTACGCAATACAAGCAAAGGTAACACCCATGAAAAAGTTGACGATGTTTTATGACGGACAATGCCCTTTGTGTCAGGCTGAGATTCAGTTTCTATCTTCTCGTAATCATGCTGAGTTATTAAGCTTTGTTGATATTCACTCGCAGCAGTATTCACCAGAGAAGGTAGGCGTTTCTTGCTCTCAAGCACTGGCAGCGATGTATGCTCTGTATGATGATGGTGAGTTGATTAGTGGCATTGATGTTTTTTCGGCTGCGTATGCGAGGGCAAATTTACCGTTCTTAGCATGGTTATTTTCACTTCCAATACTTCAGCCTATTTTGAGGCGGGGCTATCATTTTTTTGCCAAGCACCGTCATGCAATCTCGAATATTTTCGGGCCTCCAGCCTTATGGTTAGTTAATGTAGTCAGTAAGCAGGGCAAATAATCCTCATGAAATTTCTATCTTGCACGGCAATTTCAATTTTTTTGCTAAGTACCATTTCAGTCTGCTTAGCCAAAGATATCTCGCATATTGAGGGCGCTCTAAGTCAAGTTCAGCCCCAGGGGGTTGGAAGACTAAATTTTTGGGGCTTTCATGTATACGATGCCACCCTTTACCGAAGTATCCATAAAGACTCTCCAGAATTTGCATTAGATATTAAATATCAAAAATCTTTTTCTGGACTATCTATTGCTAATCGCACTGCCGAGGAAATGAGAAAGATTGGTGTGCCGGAGAGCCAAGCGGTGGTCTGGGGAAATGAATTAGCAAAGATATTGCCTAATGTTGAGCCAGGCCAGACTTTGACTGGCGTATATTCTCCTGGACAAGGCACCACCTTATTTTTTGACGGTAAAAAAATTGCTCAAATTCCTGGTGCAGATTTTTCGAGAGCATTTTTTGGTATCTGGCTTGACTCCAAAACCAGTGTGCCAAAGTTAAGGTCTGAATTACTGGGCAAGGGCTGCCCACCACCACTAATTTCGGGGACATGCTAATGAGTAATATGAAGGCAATTTTAAATTTTGGATTGGGGTGCGTTGTCGCGCTTGGTTTGATGGCTTGCTCATCTCCAACTGTTACACAGTATGCTCAAGAAACTCCAAAATTAGACCTGAGTGAATATTTCAATGGCACGGTTGATGCGTATGGCATCTTCACGGATCGCAGTGGTAATGTACAAAAGCGTTTTACCGTTCTCTTGGTAGCCAAGTGGTCTGTAGTTGATGGCAAAAAAACGGGCATATTGGATGAGAGCTTTGAGTACTCAGATGGAACAAAACAAAAACGCATTTGGACTCTGACAGAGGTGACTCCCGGAAAGTACATTGGCACTGCAGATGATGTGATTGGCGAGGCGCTTGGGGAGTCATCAGGTAATGCCCTCAATTGGACATACACCCTAGCACTGCCAGTTGATAAATCCATTTACCATGTTCAATTTAATGATTGGATGTACCTTGTCACTCCTAAAGTTATGATCAATAAGGCTAAGATGAGCAAGTTTGGCATAGATTTGGGGGAAGTGACTTTGAGTTTTTACAAGCGCTAGATTGCCCAATTCACTCAGGAAATTATTGTGAAAAAGCTGATTCTAGTGCTGGGCGATCAGCTTGATATTCAAAATCCACTACTCAAAAGTATCAATGTAAAAACAGACCAGGTTGTGATGATTGAGTCTGTGGTTGAGGCTCAATACGTCTGGTCGCATAAGGCGAAAATTGCCCTATTTCTGTCGGCAATGCGCCACTTTTCTGCCGAGCTTGAAGCCCTTGGCATCCCGCTTCTTTATATCAAGCAATCACCTCAATCAATAGCTGATACTTTACGAGAAATCATTATTCGGGAAGGGGTTACTCATCTTGCTTGCCTTGAGCCTGGTGAGTGGAGGCTAAAGCAGGAGATTGTCAATCTAGTCTCACAGTTAAAAATAGCATTAGAGATGCTGGAGGATCCCCACTTTTATTGCTCTCATCAAGAGTTCAATGATTGGGTAGTGGGTAAGAAAGAATTACGTCTGGAGTTCTTTTATAGGCTCATGCGTAAGAAACATCAGATTCTAGTAGATTCGCAAGGAAACCCTGAGGGTGGACAGTGGAATTTTGATCGCGATAATCGCAAGCCATTTCCCAAGAAAGGCCCGGGCCTGATTTCTCCTCCTGAATTTTTTGAGCCAGATAACATCACTAAAGAAGTTATTGATTTTGTAGAAAAAACGTATCCCGATCATCCCGGATCTTTGCAATACTTTCAGTGGCCAGTGACTCGTACGCAGGCCTTAATTGCTCTGGATGGATTTGTACGGCACCGCTTACCAACTTTTGGAATTTATGAAGATGCTATGTGGACCGATACACCTTTTGCTTGGCACTCTCTTTTATCTAGCGCACTCAATCTCAAATTATTAAATCCTCGAGAAGTCATAGGGGCGGTACTACTGGCTTGGAAAAAATTTGATCTAGATCTATCCACTGTAGAGGGATTTATTCGGCAAATACTTGGCTGGAGAGAATTTGTACGAGGGATGTACTATCTGGACATGCCGCAGATGGCAACAGATAACTTCTATGATCATCACCATCCTTTGCCTAAATGGTATTGGAATGGCAACACCAAGATGAATTGCATGCGTCACGCCATAAGACAAACTCTGGATTACGGCTATGCTCATCATATTCAACGCCTCATGGTGACTGGCAACTTTGCCTTACTAGCGGAAATATTGCCTCAAGAAGTCTGTGATTGGTATCTGGCAATTTATATTGATGCGATTGAGTGGGTCGAACTGCCTAATACTGCCGGAATGGCATTATTTGCGAATGGTGGAAGGTTTACAAGTAAGCCCTATATTGCTAGTGGTGCATACATCAATAGAATGAGTAACTATTGTTCAGGCTGTCAATATGACCCTACAATCCGCTTTGGTGAGCGAGCTTGTCCAATTACCAATTTGTATTGGAACTTTTTAATCAAGCATCGCAAGGACTTTGATAGTAGCCCGCGGACGCGCTTAATGACTGCCAATCTGGCGAGGATTGATGTTTCTGATCAGGCTGCCATCCAGGCCCATGCGAAATCTATTTTGACCAACCTAGAAAGTTTGTAGCTAGGAACGGCACATTTTCGCGTTTTGTGTCACACTTTCAGCAACAAAGCTAAAGGTAATGAAGCGCCATGAGAATAGAAGATGCCGATCCAGCAAGACATGCGGGTATTGAGTACCCCATGGAGGTGGGTGCACCCGTTTTTGCGCCCATTAAAGTTACCGAAGAAAAAGATAAAGCGGTTAATGTTGCTCGCCAAAATGCCAAACTAGAATACGATCGCATCATGGAGCAGGCTGAAGTTCTCATGAAGCAGGCGCGGGCACTACAGGCTCGTCTAGATGCTACTGAGATGGTTCATAGTGCTAAATTTAGTTTTAATCCTATTCATGGCAAGATTTACCACCTCTATTTTGATGCTCGCAATGGTGTCAATGTGTTAATCCAAAATGGACCGCAAGAATGGAGTTGTGGTATCCCTGCTGATTGGACATACTCGATGGCTGTAAAGAAGTTGGGTGATAGCACTTGGGCTGTTATTGAAGATGAAGAATTGGCATCAACTGCTCTTGCGGTAAGATAATTTTTTACAAAAACAATATATAGGTGACTTGTGACAACTGCTCGAATGGTTAGTATTTCCGAATTAGGCAATGCCGATGTTATTAAATTAATTGACAAAGAGCTCCCAGCTCCTGGTAAAGGTGAGGTTCAACTTCGTCAAACTGCTATCGGCTTTAATTTTATAGATGTTTACCAACGCTCAGGCTACTACCCTTTAGATTTGCCAACAGGCTTGGGTCATGAGGCTGTTGGTGTAGTTGAGGCAATCGGTGAAGGCGTCACTCGCTATAAGGTTGGTGACCGCGTAATGTACATGAACGCGGGAATTGGCGCCTATGCCAGTGCGCGCAATGTACCTGAGGACAAATTGGTGCCAGTGCCAGATAATGTTTCTGATGAGGTTGCAGCAGCAGTTTTTTTTAAAGCCATGACTGCGCAGTATTTGATTCAAAAAACTTATCGAGTCAAAGCAGGTGATGTAGTGTTAGTGCATGCCGCTGCTGGTGGAGTTGGTCAAATTTTGGCTGGGTGGGCAAAGTCTCTTGGTGCTTTTGTGGTTGGTACTGTGGGTTCGCCAGCTAAATTTGCGGCAGCTAAAGAGGCCGGCTGCGATGCAGTAGTGGATTATTCTCAGCCTAATTGGGTGGAGGAGGTAATTAAAGCCACTGGTGGACGCAAAGCCAACGTCGTCTATGACTCAGTTGCTAAAACGACCTTCTTGGGATCCTTGGATTGTGCTGCACCATTTGCTACGGTTGCTCTGTTTGGAGCAGCCTCTGGTCCAGCGCCAGAGATTCAGCCTGAGATTCTGAATAAAAAAGGTTGCCTATTTTTAACCAGGCCTTCAGTGTTCCCGCACAATGCTACTCCTGAATTACTCCGAGAAAATGCCCGCGCAGTATTTGATGCTATTGCAGAAGGTCGTGTGAAGGTAAAGATTGGCGCCAAATTTTCATTGGAGGAGGCTGCAAAAGCCCACAAAGCTGCAGAAGGAAGGCAAGTTGCCGGTGCTATTGTTATGATCCCGTAGTCCTTAATGACTCATTTACAAACCTACCCCGCAATAGCGGGGTTTTTTATTGGGTATTTGATACCCAGTTGATCAATCTGCGCAGTAGAATAATTCATCATCAATACATTCCTTTAAAAATCTTTATGAAGCTAATAAATCTATTTGCAAAGTCGCTACTTGCGGGGTTTACTTTGATGTGGGTTTGTTTTGTGCAGGCGCAAATTCCCGATACTAACTATTCTCAAGGCATCTCTTACATCACCGGCGGCGTGGGAGAGGAGGAGGCGCAAGCAATTGTTGCAGAAGCAAAGCAATGGCCGCTAATGCTTGAGCTTTCTCAACTAGAAAATGGAAGAGGGGTTTGGATCTTTGGTGCCAAGATTAAGATCTTAAATGCCCGGAAGAAACTTATTTTTGATGCTCAGGCTGATGGCCCTTACATGCTGGTTAATTTAACTCAGGGGGATTATTTGATTGAGGCTAGCTATCAAAATGTGATGCAAAAGAGGGCAATTAACATTACTTCATCCCCGCAAAAAGTGAATATCTTCTGGAAATGAAAGCTCCCTCGGTTCAGGTGATCTCGCAACTGGCCCCAAATGGGGAGCTTTCTGCGGCAGTCTATATTGGAAATGTTCTTTTAGTGACTGGCCACTCTAGTGCAGGAGACCCCATAGGTATCTCGCCAGATGTCTGCGCTTCGGTTGCAGATTTGCTTGACGTAAAACTTAAACTAATCCCATGTAAAACCCAGGTGGAAGTCATTGATGCAGTAGCTTCAGGAGTTTGCGGAATTGGTTTGGTGGGGGCAGACCCCTCTCGGGCTAAAGGCGTCACCTTTACGGATGCTTATGTTGAGCTCGAGGCCAGTTATTTAGTTCCGAGCGATTCGCCTATTAAAGGCGTTGCGCAGGTTGATCAAGCAGGCGTTCGGATTGCTTCATTTCGTAATAGTGCATACGACCTTTGGTTGCAAAGAAATCTTCAACATGCCAGCTTGGTTCATGCGGATAGTTTTGCGGCTAGCTGCACATTGTTTAAAGAGGATCGATTAGATGCTTTGGCGGGCCTCAGAACAAGTCTGGTCAAGTTCTCTAAGGAGATGACTGGGTCGCGAGTTCTTGATGGTCAGTTTACGGGAATACAGCAGGCCATTGCAGCCAAAAACACGCATACAGAAGCCATTTCCTTTCTTAATGGGTGTGTTGTTGAATTTATTCGCGGTGGCTTAGTTACGGCCCTTATTAAGCGTTACCAAGTCGAAGGCTTAGCAGCGCCGATACCCAAAGATATTGGCACACCTTAGTCGGCTTATAATCAGTCTAAGCACTTGAATTAAAAGAGAATTATCTTTTTAAAACTGTTTTAGGTAGTTTGACAGCCTTTAGGGGCTCTTGGACAATGCTTGGAGTGGTTGATTTAAGCCATTTTTGCCAATGACATTTTCCACATCCTTGACCCCCAAAACACCGGTTTCAAACTTAGAAGCTAGAGCGCTAACCTGCTTAAGGGGGGAGCGTGTGCTCTTTTCAAATCTATCCCTTCAGATTTTTGGGGGGGAATGTCTTCACATTCGGGGGCAAAATGGGGTTGGTAAGACAAGTCTATTGCGTTTATTGACAGGTCTATCTTCTCCAGAGACTGGCGAGATTCTTTGGAACGGCCAAGATATTAAAAGTCAGTCTGAGCAGTTTCACCGGCAACTCTTATTTGCTGGTCATCGGGATGCTTTAAAAGAGGATTTGACTGCTCTTGAAAACATGCAGATATTTGCCGCTATTGATGGCGTCGTACTAAGTGAAAAAGAGTTGCTCACTACCTTGTGGCACTTTGGTCTTCGGGGTCGAGAAGACTTGCCGGTCGGTTGTTTATCCGCAGGACAAAAAAAGCGTGTTTTGATGGCGCGTATGCTTTCTAGTCAGGCGCAATTGTGGATCTTGGATGAACCATTTAATGCCTTAGATACTGATGCAGTAGCTGAGTTGCAAGATTTGATTCAGCAGCACCTGAATAATCAAGGTCTTGTCATCATGACAAGTCATCAAGCTCTTTCTATGCCACATGTGCAGGTTTTGGACTTATGAATCCTTTCATTGCCATTGTCAAGCGTGATTTATTGCTGGTTATGCGGCGCAAGAGCGAAGTATTAACAGCCTTATTTTTCTTTGTGATTGTTACAAGTCTTTTTCCTTTAAGTCTTGGTGCAGATGCAGCTTTATTGCGCAAAATTGCACCCGGCGTGATTTGGGTAGCAGCATTGCTCTCCACATTGCTGGGTTTGCAACGGATGTTTGCTAATGACTTTGCTGACGGCACTTTAGAGCAGTTGATGCTATCCCCTAATTCATTTACTTTGCTAGTTTTTGGCAAGATTGTTGCCCATTGGCTAGTTTCTGGTTTCCCATTGGTGCTTTTAGCGCCAGTAATTGGCTTGCAATTTGATCTTGATTCCCAATCTCTTGAGGTGTTAATGTTGGCTCTTTTGATTGGAACGCCTGTTCTTTCATTGCTAGGCTCGATTGGTGCAGCTTTGACCTTAGGGCTGAGAGGTGGAAGTGTATTGATGAGCCTCTTGATTCTGCCACTCTATATTCCAGTATTAATTTTTGGTGCTGGGGCGGTTTATTCCAGTGCAAATGGCCTTGATATCACAGGACATTTTTCCCTCTTGGGCGCTTTATTCATTTTGGCGGTAGCATTTGTACCTTGGGTTAGTGCTAGCGCCGTAAAGATTGCAATTGAATGAGTCAAACAAATAACGTATCTACAAATCGTATAGTCAATTGGTTCAGATTTTCGAGCCCCAGTACTTTTTACCCGCTTGCTGGAAAACTCATACCAATTTTCTGGGCACTCACTCTTATTTTTGGGGCTGCTGGCTTGTGGGTCAGTTTTTTTGTGGCCCCAGTTGATGCTGTTCAAGGGCAGGGATATCGCATCATTTTTGTTCATGTACCTGCTTCATGGATGTCCATGTTCATCTATCTAATCATGGCTACTTGGGCAGGCTTGGGACTCATTTTTAATACTCGCCTTTCTGCCATGATGGCGCAGGCGCTTGCTCCAATCGGTGCATGGATGGCATTCCTATCTTTATGGACTGGTGCCTTTTGGGGGAAGCCCATGTGGGGCACCTGGTGGGTTTGGGATGCCCGCTTAACATCCGAATTAATTCTCTTGTTTCTTTATTTGGGCTTTATTGCTTTGCAAGCCTCAATCGATAATGTGCGTCGCGCTGACAAAGCGGGCGCTATTTTGGCATTAGTCGGAGTTGTAAACATCCCCATTATTTATTTTTCAGTCAAATGGTGGAATACCTTACATCAGGGCGCCTCTGTGTCACTCACAAAGGCGCCGGCGATGGCGCAAACCATGCTATGGGGAATGCTGTTAATGGCCTTATGTTTCTGGATGTACTCAATCGCAGTGGGGTTAATGCGTGTGCGCGCCATTATTTTGGAGCGTGAGGCTCATACTGATTGGGTTAAGCAATTAAAAGAGGTACAAAAGTGATTTGGAATAGTGCATCTGAGTTCTTTGCAATGGGGGGATATGCCCTCTACGTATGGTGGAGCTTTGGCATCTGCGCTTTGGTTCTCGTGCTTGAACCATTGGCGGTACGGGCGCGACATAAGGCAATAGTCAATAGGCTTCATAAAGAAGTTATGGCCACTGAATTTGATCAAAAGGTTAGAAAGTGAAACCAAGACACAAAAGAGCGGCAATTATTATTGGAGCGCTGGCAGCGATTGGTATTGCTGCGGTTCTCATTTTAAATGCACTCAATAGCAATATTGCGCTATATGTCACTCCAAGCGAAGTAGCCGCTGGTAACGCACCTCAGGGGCAAGCTTTTCGTATTGGTGGGATGGTAAAAGATGGTTCGCTCAAGAGAGATGGCTTAACAGTGCATTTTGTTATCACCGATATGGCTAAGGATATTCCAGTGTCTTATACCGGCATCTTGCCGGATTTATTTAAAGAAGGTAAAGGTGCCGTGATTCAGGGGCGCTTAGAGCCAAATGGGCAATTTGTTGCAAGTGAAGTATTAGCTAAGCATGATGAAAACTATATGCCACCCCAAGCAAAGCATGCTTTGGATCAGGCTCAGAAAAACGGAAATAAACAATGATTCCTGAGTTTGGGCATTACGCATTAGTTCTGGCGCTCTGTATTGCGCTGATTCTTCAAGGGATCTTGCCTTTAGTTGGTGCTCATCAAGGAAAACGTGAGTGGCTTATCCTGGCGCGGCCAGCAGCACAAGCAGTATTTTTCTTGCTGGCGATTTCATTTGTTATCTTGACTTGGAGTTTTTATGTAAATGATTTTTCTGTCTTGTATGTGGCAGAGCATTCAAACTCACAACTCCCTTTAATTTATCGTTTAGGCGCGGTTTGGGGTGGTCATGAAGGATCGTTATTACTTTGGATTTTTCTGCTGGCAACTTGGACTTTTTTAGTAGCTCAGCTTTCTAAAGCGTTGGATGAGTTTATGGTCGCCCGAGTGATTGGTGTACTAGGTTTAGTGATCACCGGTTTATTGTTATTTGTTCTAACCACTTCAAGTCCATTTGAGCGACTTATTCCTGCGGCGCAAGAGGGGCGCTCTTTAAATCCATTATTGCAAGACCCTGGTTTGGTGTTTCACCCGCCAATGCTTTACATGGGCTACGTTGGTTTCTCCGTTGCATTTGCATTTGCGATTGCATCCCTACTTTCTGGTCGCCTTGATGCTGCTTGGGCGCGCTGGTCTCGCCCTTGGACAACAGCTGCGTGGATCTTTCTGACACTCGGAATCGCTTTAGGTTCGTGGTGGGCTTATTACGAATTAGGCTGGGGTGGTTGGTGGTTCTGGGATCCCGTTGAAAATGCCTCTTTCATTCCTTGGTTAGTTGGAACTGCTTTGTTACATTCTCTAGCCGTAACTGAGAAGCGAGGTGTTTTTAAAAGTTGGACGGTGTTACTTGCCATCACTGCATTTTCACTCTCTTTGTTGGGCACTTTTTTAGTGCGCTCAGGCGTCTTAACCTCTGTACATGCTTTTGCCACAGATCCTAAGCGCGGTATCTTTATCTTGATATTTTTGGTTCTAGTTGTCGGCTCCTCGCTTATTTTGTACGCATGGCGTGCCCCCAAAAGTGCTCTTGGTGGGAAGTTCAGCTTTACTTCGCGCGAAACTTTTATATTGCTTGGGAATGTTTTTTTAGTTGTTTCGGCCGCATCAATTTTGCTGGGCACACTTTATCCTTTATTGATAGATGCGCTGCACTTAGGGAAGATCTCAGTTGGCCCTCCTTATTTCAATAGCGTCTTTGTTCCAATCATGGTGCCTTTATTGGTGTTGATGGGCATTGGCCCATGGGCCCATTGGAAAAATACAGATTTAACGACTGTTATCAAGCGTTTGTGGCTAGCTGCCTTAGTTGCTGTAGTGGCTGCCATTAGTATTCCAGCGGTGATGGGCGAATTTACATGGCTCAGTAGCCTAGGTTTCTTATTAGCTTTTTGGGTGATTGCTTCTGGAGTTATGCAAATTATTCGTCAGGCAAAAGCGGGTAAGCCAACGCGCTCGTTTATGGGTATGCAAGTTGCGCATTTAGGGATCGCTGTATTTGTGATTGGCATCACTATGGTTGGCGCTTACCAAGAAGAAAAAGATGTTCGTATGCTTCCAGAGGAAACCGTCAGCGTTGGTGGATACCAGATTCAACTCAAGACTGTAGATGCAGCTCCAGGCCCTAACTACAAGGCGATGCGGGGCACCTTTTTATTGCTGCGCGATGGCAAACTTGAGGCGACTATGCACCCAGAAAAACGTAGTTATTTTTCTTCAACTATGCCAATGACTGAGGCGGCAATCAATGTTGGCTTAACGCGGGATATCTATGTTTCCTTGGGTGAGGAATTAGAGGACAAAGCTTGGGCAGTACGCGTTTACTACAAACCATTTGTTGATTGGATTTGGGGTGGATGCTTGTTGATGGCAATAGGTGGGATCTTGGCAATATCAGATAAACGCTATCGTATGAAATTGCGGAAAGTGATGGCATGAAGACCAAGTTTTTAATTCCTCTCGTGTTGTTCATTGTTTTAGTTATATTTTTAGCCATAGGTCTTAATCGTGATCCGCATGAAGTACCTTCGCCCTTGATTGGAAAGCCTGCACCCCATTTTGAATTGCCTCAATTGGCGGACCCATCCAAAAATTTCTCTCCTGGGGGTATGAAGGGGCAGGCATGGATTTTGAATGTTTGGGCCTCATGGTGTGTTGCTTGCAGGGAAGAGCACCCAGTACTAGTGGAGCTGGGTAAGTTAAATGTGGCACCGATTATTGGACTTGATTACAAGGATAAGCGTGATGATGCTCTCGCAATGCTTGCTCGACAAGGCAATCCCTATGCTTTATCAGTATCCGATGTGAATGGTCGGGTAGGTATTGACTATGGCGTGTATGGCGTTCCAGAAACCTATGTGATTGATAAAGAGGGCATCATTCGGTTTAAACATATTGGCCCGATTACGATGGATTTACTGAATCAGAAAATGATTCCACTATTGGATCAGCTTAAATGAATTTTCGAAATCTGATCACCACACTTACCTTACTTTGCATCAGTTTTACAGCCAATGTTGCATTGGCTAAAGATGCAGTCCCGTTAGCGGATGATCCAGTAACCGAACAACGTTTAATTACTATTTCAGAAGAAATGCGCTGTCTGGTTTGCCAGAATGAGTCTCTGGCGGGATCGCGTTCAGATTTAGCAAATGATTTGCGCAGAGAAATTCGGAATCTGATTCAAGAGGGTAAAACTGATGAGCAGATTCGTGCATTTATGGTTGAGCGTTATGGCGATTTCGTCCTATATCGCCCGCCAGTAAAACCCATTACTTGGTTACTATGGATTGGTCCTTTCGCCATTCTCTTAGCAGGCATCGTAGGTTTGTTAATGTATCTACGACGTAGAAATCAAGAGGTAGCAGGTGTTACTCTCTCTGCGGAAGATAACCGTCGAATCGATGCCCTCTTAAAAGGCGCCCCTACAAGTGCTTCTGAAAGCAAACATGACTAGTTTTTTAATCTCTGCGCTGCTCTTATTGCTGCTTGTCTTATTTTGGCTTTTACACCCCTTATTTTTTAAGCCAAAAGAGCTTGCTACATCTCGTCGACAGATGAATGCTGAAATTTACCGCCAGGAGTTGGAGAAGTTAGAGGCTGAACGCGCGTCCGGGGCAATTGATAATGAAGCTTATGATCAGTCCCATGCTGAAATGCGTCAACGTTTATTTCAGGATACCGATGAGCCAGATGACTTATCGGTCATGGGTTCTCCAAAGAAAACAATCATTGGTATTTGTATTTTTGTTGTGCTGCTGTCGATTGGTTTTTATTCTCTGCTGGGAGATGCGCCTCGTGTTGCGCAAAAGAATGCAGAAAAACCGATGACAAAAGAGTCGGTTGAGCAGATGGTTGCGCAGTTTGCACAAAAACTAGAGCAAGAGCCTAATAACTTACAGGGCTGGGCTATGTTAGCGCGCTCCTACCGCGTTCTCGGACGTGATGTAGAGGCTCAAAAAGCATACGAGCGTGCAGGGTCTTATGTGGATTCAGATCCGCAATTGCTGGCAGACTATGCTGATGTTATTGCGGCAAATAACAATGGTAGTTTTGCTGGCAAGCCAAATCAGCTACTGAAGAAGGCTCTCACGCTTGATCCAAATAACTTGTTGGCTTTATGGCTGACTGGTACGGCTGCCTTCAATGCTCAGGACTATAAAGCGGCAATCTCATCTTGGGAACGTTTGTCCAAGCAATTGCCTGCAGATTCAGATGAGGCCCGCTCCATTAATCTATCGATTGAGGAGGCTCGCTCTAAAGGTGGTCTTGCACCAGCTAGCAAGCCCGCGATTAGCACCAAGGGAGTTAGCGGTCAGGTTGACCTGGCGTCAAACCTGAAGTCAAAGTTGAAATCGGGAGATATCTTGATGGTGATTGCTCGCAAGCCTGGCGAGCGTATGCCGGTGGCAGTATTTAAAACGACAGCAACATCTTTCCCGATGTCTTTTGTATTAAATGATTCTCTAGCAATGAGTCCTAGCAATTTGATTTCTCAGTTGCCAGAGCTATCGATCGAGGTACGTATTTCTAAAACTGGTATGGCGGCACCGCAGTCTGGCGATCTTATCTCCGCACCAAAAACAGTGCGGGTGGGGTCAAATAATATTCAATTGCTAGTTGATACGGTGAGACCTTAGTAGATACCTTATCCACGCCCCACAAATGGCATTTTGCTGGCCATAATCGTCATCGAAAGAATATTACTTTCTAGTGGAAGTTGAGCCATATGTAGGACTGCTTGTCCAACATGGTCAACATCCATTAAAGGCTCTGCCTTCTTAGACCCATCTGCTTGCATAATTCCAGCGGCCATCGGAATTGTCATTTCAGTGCCAGCATTGCCAATATCAATTTGACCGCAAGTGATATTAAATGGTCTTCCATCTAGAGAAATTGCTTTAGTTAAACCAGTGATGGCATGCTTAGTAGCGGTATATGGGGCAGACATTGGGCGCGGCGCATGCGCAGAGATGGAGCCATTATTAATGATTCTGCCGCCTTGCGGAGACTGCGCTTTCATCATCCGAATTGCTTCTTGAGAGCAGAGAAAAGCTCCGCAAAGATTGGCATTGACAACATTCATCCATTGTTCATAGGTAAGATCTTCCATTGGGATGGCAGGAGCACCCATACCGGCATTATTGAAAAGCACATCAATGCGGCCAAAATGATTTTTGATAGCACTAAATAATTCTTTAACTTGTGCTGGCACACCAACATCACAAGTAATGGCTAAGCAGTTTTCACTACTGCCACCAATTTCTTCGATCGCTCGATCTAGTTTGTCTCGATTTCTGCCAGTCAGTACGACAGCAAAACCCCCTTGAAGTAAGGCTTTAGCGGCAGCTTTACCAATTCCAGTTCCAGCCCCAGTAACGAGGGCTACTTTTTTTGTTATTGAGCTCATAATTAGGTGTCCCAGTAATATTTATTCTTAATTTGTGTATTTGATTCTACTCCCCATCCTAAGCCTCGGGGCATAATGGCGGATAAGGTATTTTCACCACTATTTCATGCGTAAACTGATCTATAACCCAATTGCTATTGCAGTTGCTTTTTTGGCCTTAGTGGCCATCTTGTTTGCTACGCTTTGGATTTTGATCCCGCCACCACCAAGATCAATTGAGTTGGCAACAGGCTTTCCAACGGGTCTGTATCAGATGTTTGGTGAGAAACTTCAAAGCGAACTCAAAGAGGAGGGTGTTTCTCTAAAACTCAGAACTTCAGGTGGATCCGCAGAAAACTTAGCTCTGTTGAGTGATCCACATTCAGGTGTTGACTTTGCAATCGTGCAAAGCGGTGTCGGTGATTTGAATAAGCATCCCAATTTAGTCTCTTTAGCAGGAATTTTTTATGAACCACTCTGGGTCTGGTATCGAGAGTCTTCATTTAAGAGTGAAGGCGGTAAATTAGGTTTATTGAGTCAACTAAAAGGTAAGCGTGTTTCAGTTGGCAATGAGGGTAGCGGCACTCTCGCTTTGAGTTCGGAATTGCTAAAAGCAAGCAATTTAAAAAGTGGCGATCTGATTGCGGAGAAATTAAAGCCATTGGAGGCTTTGAAGAAATTTAAAAATGGAGAGTTGGATGCGGTCTTTTTGGTAAGTGCCCCAGAGGCACCGATCGTTAAGGATTTTTATGAAACCCCAGGCATTCGTCTCATGAACTTTTTACAAGCGGATGCCTATATCAATTTGTTTCCTTATCTCTCTAAAGTGACTGTGCCCCGAGGCATAGTGAGCATTGCACATGATGTGCCCAAAGAGAACATTCAAGTGTTAGCGGCAACTGCTACATTGGTTGGCAAAAATAATATAAGTCCCGCCTTAGTCACCTTACTTCTGGGTGATACCTATGATATTTTGAAGTCTTACACTTATCTTCAGAAGCCTGGGGAGTTCCCTTCGTCATCTGGACTCGATTTTCCTTTGCATGTGGATGCAGAAATTTACATGAAAGATGGGCCATCGTTTCTGCATCGCCACTTACCATTTTGGACTGCGGTTTGGATTGGTCGCTTTGCGAAAATTGTGATCCCTTTACTGGTTATCTTGATTCCTTTAATCACTTATATCTCAGCAACTAAAAATTTATTACTGCGCTTAAAATTATCCCAGGTATATGAAGAGCTCAAAGTTATTGAAAAAAATGCGCTCAATCCTGCTTTGAAGGATAAAAATTTTAAGGATCTAGCTGCGATAGAGAGAAGGGTGGGAAATATCAAAGTCTCTTTATTGGACGCCAAAGAGCTCTATGACCTCAAGGGGCATGTTGGAGATGTGCGCAACCGCTTAAATTTGGTTGATAACTAAGTAATGGCCCTAAAATTATCCAATGACCCTTCCTAGCTTAAAGCCATCTCTTACTCCGGTTGGTGAATTAACACATTCTTTGAAACAAAAAGGTTTTGTGGTCATTTCAGCAGAAGATGTTGCTCGCATTGCTGGGCTAGCTCTCCAGCAGCTCATGGAGCTCATTCCCTTTTGGGATGATCTCCCTCGAGACCCCTATCTTAAGGATGGAGGTAGGTACCGCTTTCGTAGGCATTCTAGTTACAAGATTGAACGGGAAGCTTTAAACCTAGTTCCTCACCGTGCGCATTGGCAGTCACTTGACTACAACGCTCTTCATGGCGGTATAGAGCGTTGGTTTGAGCCATCTCAGCCCGCACTTATAAATAGCCCAGCTTGGCGTTCTCTCTTAATGGGTCTCGCGCAACTCCTAAATGGTCTTAAGCCAGTGAAAACTTGGTATGTAGAAGCGCATCAATTTCGTATTGATACCACCGATGGTATCGGTCGCCCAACACCTGAAGGAGCGCATCGAGATGGTGTGGATTTTGTTGCCGTCTTTTTATTGAATCGTGTTGGCATAAAAGGTGGTGAGACCCGTATTTTTGAGGCGAATGGTTCTGCAGGCTTAAGATTTACTTTATCTCAGCCATGGTCATTGTTGCTAATGAATGATGAAAGCATGATTCATGAATCAACCCCTATACAGCCAATTGGATCATATGGATATCGAGATACCTTGGTATTGACCTATAGGTCTAGCGGGTTTCAGGACTCGCCCAAGCAAAGTCAACAGTAAAGTCTGCCGAGCGACCGCAGGCGAGTAGAATTGCTTATCGAATTGGCTAAGCTCCTATGCGTTTCAAACCTACTGGCTATACACCCCTGATGCTCATGGCGCAGACTTGCGCTCTGTTGGGTTTTGCATGCTATGCCGTAGTGTTAACTACCTTGCAAGACGAGTGGCACCTTAGTAATTTGCAATCAGGCCTTATTGCGAGCGCCTTCTTCTTTGGTTACATGCTGACTGTCCCCTTAGCAACTGTGCTGACCGATCGTGTAGATGCAAAGAAAGTCTATATAGCTGGAGGTTTATCGGCCACTTTGGGGCTCTTAGGCATGGGGCTTTTTGCCTACAACTTTTGGACTGCCTTATTCTTCATGGCTTTAAATGGTGCCGGTCTTGCTGGGACCTATATGCCAGGATTAAAAATTCTCTCTGATCGAATTAAGGCTGGTGAGATAACAAGACACATTGCTTTTTATACAGCATTTTTTGGTATTGGTACGGGCTTCTCTTATTTGTGTTCAGGGTGGATCTTAAGCGCTTTAGGTTGGCGTTATGTATTTGGTTTTATTGCCCTAGGGCCATTTACTGCTCTAATGATCGTCTTCATATTTATCCCGGCTTTGACGCATGAGAAATGGCGTGGACCTCTTCGCATTCGATTGCATGATATTTTTCCACTTGAGAAGTGGCGTTTAGTACTGCAAGATACAACCGCCTCTGGATTTATTTTTGGCTATACCGTGCACTCCATTGAACTATTTGCATCCCGTAGCTGGATTGTTGCTTTTTTTGGATTTTGCGCCCTTGTCTCTGGCGAGCCATTTTGGTTGATGGCAACTACATTAGCGGGCTTGATTAATTTCTTTGGGGTGCCAGCATCAATTTTGGGGAATGAGATTGCTCTTAAAGTTGGGCGTCAAAACTGGATATTTTTTGTGATGATTACTAGCGCACTCTTTGGTGTTGCCCTGGCTTTATCTACTGGCCAGTCTTGGTGGCTCATCATTGTTTTGGCAATTGGCCATACCATTTTTATTATGGCTGACTCAGCTACTTTAACTGCAGGTTTGGTTATTAGTGCGCAGGAAAATATTAAGGGGGCGGCGATGGGTTTACATTCCTTAATGGGCTTTGGGGGAGGTCTATTGGGACCAGCAATTTTTGGATATGTAATTGATTTGACAGGTTCACGGGAGTCTCAAATGTCATGGGTGTGGGCTTATGCCGCAGTGGTGATATGGGGCATTTTCTTTGTTATTTATGAACGTCGTCGAGGCTGGGCGAATAAATCATCTAGGTAGCTAGAGTTTATGGGCTCAAGTATTAGCACAGATACTCCAGTTAATAGCTGCTATCACTGTGGTAGTTTCATATTGCCAGGTGACTCTTATGAACTTGTTTTGGGTGGACAATCGCGTAAATTTTGTTGTGCTGGTTGCATGGCGGTTGCGCAAACCATTCATGGAGAGGGGTTAGAAGTTTTTTATGCGCGTCGGGCGCAAGCAAGTGATAAACCTGCAACTTATCTTGCATCAAATGAGATCCCTGAAAGTCTAGCGCCTTATGATGACCCTTCATTATTAAGTCGCTATACACGTTCTAGCGGTGAAGAGGGGGATTTGGAAACTACCCTACGTCTTGAAAAAATACGCTGTGCTGCCTGTGTTTGGTTATGTGAGCAACATCTTCGCCGGATACCGGGCGTTAAAGATGTACAAATTAATTATGTCAGTCAAAAGGTCAAGGCCAAATTTGCTCCAGAGCAAACTAGCTTAGCCCGCTTGCTATTTGAGGTTGAAAGAATTGGTTATGAGGCTTGGCCTTTTGAGCCATCAATATCAATTGAGAAATCAAAAAAAGAACGCCGCAAATTGCTCACAAGATTAGGTGTTGCAATGCTTGGCATGATGCAAGTAATGATGTATGCGTGGCCAAGTTATGTCGGTAATAGTGATATCACTGTTGAGTATGACTTGTTATTGGGATGGACAAGTTGGGTTTTGACGGTGCCCGTCATGGTGTACTCTGCAGGCCCCATTTTTCAGGCTGCATGGCGAAGCATCATGTCATTTCGTCAGACGCATATGTTGGGCATGGATGTTCCGATTGCATTGGCTCTAGCACTAGCATTTTCCGCTGGAACAATTAATTTATTCATGGGGTCTGGGCAAGCTTACTTTGATTCCATCACGATGTTTGTTGCTTTTATTTTGGCCGCACGATATGTGGAGTTGCTGGCAAGACAAGATGCTCAGGGTGGTGCTGAGGCCTTAGCAAAGCAATTGCCAGCAACTTGTGAGCGTGTAATAAATTACCCAGCCTCAGAGCAAGTCGAGATAGTGCCGGTAGTGAACTGCAATCCCGGAGAGGTTCTAAGGGTTCCTCCAGGGGATGTTGTGCCAGCCGATGGTATCTTGATTGAATGTGAAAGTGCCTTGGATGAATCTCTTTTGACCGGCGAATCTAAGCCAGTCGATAAAAAAGTAGGCGATCGTCTTTATGCGGGAACTCATAATATCCTCAATCCCCTACTCATGAGAATTGAAGCGGTTGGTCAGTCAACGCGTATTGCTGGTATTGCTTCCTTATTGGACCAAGCTTTACAAGCAAAGCCTTTGATGGTTAGCCTTGCTGAGAAATGGGCGGGCTATTTTGTAGCTTTCTTATTGGCGGTTGCTTTTCTTTCTTCTGCGATTTGGTGGTATGTCGATCCTGCTAGAGCGTGGACTGTATTGGTCTCTGTATTAGTTGCTAGTTGTCCATGCGCTTTGTCTCTAGCGGTGCCGACAGCGATGGCAGCAGCTCAAGGGGCTGTCACGAAATTAGGCTTATTGATTGTGCGCGGTCATGTCTTAGAGGGTTTGGTGAAGGCAACAGATTTAGTTTTAGATAAAACAGGCACCCTTACGATTGGTCAACCAGAGTTGACTCAAATTCGCGTTGCTCGCTCAGGCTACTCTCGTGAAAAAGTATTGGGTTTAGCGCTAGCGATGGAATCTGGGCAAAAGCATCCTTTAGCACTATCTTTACAGCGCGCTGCAGAGGCAGAAAATATAGCTGCTCAGGAGTTAATCGAGCCCATTTCAAATCAATTGGGCAAGGGATTGAGTTCGGGTGTTTATCGCTTAGGAAGTGCTAGTTGGCTTGGGATTACGCAAACCAGTCAGGACGCTAATGCTGGACAATATGGTCAAGTCTATTTGGTGGATGATCAAGGCTTAATCGCGACTTTTATTTTTTTAGATACCGCAAGAAATGGTTTAGAGAATTTATTGTTTGCAGCCAAAACCAGAGGGATTACAGTGCATCTAGTTTCAGGAGATGAATCCTCAACGGTGAAGTGGTGGGCTCAAAAAATGGGCATTACAGTTTTTAAGGGCGAATACTCCCCGGAAGATAAATATCGCTATATAGAAGACCTGCAACAAAACGGTCGTTTTGTCTGGGCGATTGGCGATGGCATTAATGATGCCCCTTTATTAGCTCGGGCTGATGTTTCTGTGGCGGTAGGGGCGGGAGCGCCCTTGGCAACTGCCGGGGCAGATGCAATTTTGACTTCAAGCTCTCTCACACCTCTAGCCAAAGCCCTGCTATTAGCTGATAAGACTCAATTGATTATTAAAGAAAATCTGATTTGGGCGCTCGTTTACAACCTGCTGGCCATTCCGGCTGCAATGATGGGGTGGGTAAATCCATGGATAGCTGGAATTGGCATGTCCTTATCTTCCTTGGTGGTTACTTTAAATGCCTGGCGATTAAGAAAGGCCTAGACTATAGAGATGGAAAGTCTATATCTGTTGATACCCGTCTCTCTCATTTTGGTTGGTCTATTGGCTTGGATTTTGTACTGGTCAGTCAAGGCGGGTCAATTTGATGATTTGGAGGGTCCTGGCGAGGCAATTTTGATGGATGATGACACGCCAG
Source organism: Polynucleobacter sp. (assembly GCA_023253245.1). GTDB lineage: Bacteria > Pseudomonadota > Gammaproteobacteria > Burkholderiales > Burkholderiaceae > Polynucleobacter. The sequence goes on from JALRHB010000008.1 coordinate 21,893, forward strand.
GCCCACAAAATGTTAGTAAACACTCTCAAAAATAGCCAATCAAATCAAAGATTAATCAAATTTAGATTATTTTAGAGTGCATTAAAAACATGCAAATGCACGCATCCTTTTTGATGTAGATCAAAACACCCCATAAGGCTTAATTCGATAATTGCCAGAGTCAATTTGAATTATGTCGCTGTTCGGTCATCAAAAAGGAGAAGCCATGGGGCTTACCGTGGGAAACAATCAAGATACCTTCAATTACAAGGTTGTCAGTCAATTTGCCATTGTCACAGTACTGTGGGGAATCGTTGGTATGTTAGTTGGGGTTGTGCTCGCTGCTCAGCTCATCTGGCCTGATATCACCTTAAATATCCCATGGCTTAGTTATGGTCGTTTGCGACCGCTCCATACTAATGCGGTAATTTTTGCTTTTGGTGGCTCAGCCCTATTTGCAACTTCTTACTATATTGTGCAGCGCACAAGTCAGGCGCGACTTTTTTGCGACAAATTGGCGGCATTTACATTTTGGGGTTGGCAGCTTGTGATCGTTTTGGCTGCAATCACTTTGCCACTCGGTTATTCCACTTCTAAGGAATACGCTGAATTAGAGTGGCCAATTGACATTCTCATTACCCTAGTTTGGGTTGCTTATGCAGTGGTGTTCTTCGGCACCATCATGAAGCGTAAGACAAAACATATTTATGTGTCGAACTGGTTCTTTGGTGCGTACATTCTGACGATTGCTATTTTGCATATTTTCAATAATCTTGAAATGCCAGCCACCTTGTGGAAATCTTATTCTGCTTACGCTGGTGTGCAAGATGCAATGGTGCAGTGGTGGTATGGCCATAACGCGGTTGGCTTCTTCTTGACGACGAGCTTCTTGGGCATGATGTACTACTTCATTCCTAAGCAGGCAGATCGCCCAATCTATTCTTATCGTTTATCTATCGTCCACTTCTGGGCTTTGAACTTTACCTATATGTGGGCTGGACCACACCACTTGCAACACACTGCATTGCCCGATTGGACACAATCTTTAGGTACCGTGTTCTCATTGATTTTGTTAGCGCCTTCTTGGGGTGGCATGATCAACGGAATCATGACCTTGTCTGGTGCTTGGTATAAATTGCGTCAAGATCCTATTCTGAAATTCTTGGTAGTGGCCTTGTCTTTCTACGGTATGTCTACCTTCGAAGGCTCCATGATGTCTATTAAGACTGTGAATAGCTTGTCTCACTACACCGACTGGACTATTGGTCACGTTCACTCGGGCGCCTTAGGTTGGGTTGCAATGATTACGATCGGTTCGCTGTATTACTTGATCCCACGTTTAGTTGGACAGAAGGAAATGTACAACGTGCGTTGGATAGAGTTGCATTTCTGGATTGCAACGATTGGGGTTGTGCTTTACATCGCCGCAATGTGGATTGCTGGTGTGATGCAAGGCCTCATGTGGAGAGCTTTTGAAGCCGATGGCACTCTGACTTACAGTTTTGTTGAGTCTGTTAAGGCGACATATCCATTCTATGTAATTCGTTTATTGGGTGGACTGTGCTATCTCAGCGGCATGTTCTTGATGGCTTACAACGTCTTCAAAACAGTCCAAGGTAAAACTTTTGTCAATGCGCCAATTCCAATGGCCGTCGCTCAACACTAAGAGGAGAAGAAAATGTCTAGTGAAAATAAATTCTTTTCCCACGGAACGCTTGAGAAGAATGTTGGTTGGTTAATTATTGCCACGATTTTGGTGGTATCTATCGCTGGCCTAGTTCAGATTGTCCCTTTATTTTTTCAACACACAACAACTGAACCTAGTCCTGGTGTTGAGCCCTATACTGCTTTGCGTTTAGCCGGCAGGGATGTGTACCAGCGCGAAGGTTGCGTTGGCTGTCATTCTCAACAGATTCGTACCCTACGTTCTGAAGTAGAACGCTATGGCCCGTATTCTTTGGCTGGCGAGTCGGTGTATGACCACCCATTCCTATGGGGTAGCAAACGTACTGGCCCAGATCTAGCCCGTGTTGGTGCTCGTTACTCCGATGATTGGCATCGCATTCATTTACGCAATCCACGCGACGTAGTTCCAGAGTCCAATATGCCTGGTTATCCATGGTTAGCAAAAAATGTAGCAGAAACTTCATCGATTCAAGCTCATATGATCGCAATGCGTCGTCTGGGTATTCCTTATACAGATGAAATGATTGCTAACGCTCCCAAAGAGTTAGAAGGCAAGACTGAGGAGGATGCCTTGATTGCTTATCTCCAGGGATTGGGTATCTCACGTCGTTACATTACTGTAGATGAAGTGGTAACCAAGTAAGCGGAAATATTAATTAACACTTTATAAATTAAATGGAACAGATTACCCCCTATCTCTCCGCATTTTCAACAGTCATTGGATTGCTTGTATTTATTGGAATTGTGTGGTGGGCTTGGTCTCCAGGTAGAAAAAAGGCTAATGAAGAATCAGCAGAACTTCCATTTGATCTTCCGGATGAATTTAGTAAGGACAAATCATGAGTGATTTTTTTAACAGCGGTTGGAGTATTTACATTGCTATCGTTGCATTGGTCGGCATTGGTTGGTGCGTCTGGCTACTCGCTTCGCAGAGAAAAGCAAAGGTTATCCATACTGCTGATGG
>JALRHB010000090.1 GCA_023253245.1 Polynucleobacter sp.
GTTTTCCACTCCAATGAAAATTCAAAATGGTGACTTTGTTTCAGTTGCGGGATATCAAAAAAACAAGCACTTTCAGGTGCTTGCCTACCGCAATCAGACCCAACAGATTATAGGAGCGGAGAACTGGGTGATCTTGGCGCTGGGGGCGATATTCTTTTTGGCAATCGCGCTAGGATTGCTCAATTCAGAACTTGTGAATGAGGGTGATCTCGTAGCAAAACTCTTTTTATGGGGATTTGTACTACTAGCCGGATACATGGCTTACCGCGCGCTTCTGATTCGTAAGGCTATTGGAATCTTACGACCTTAAACAGACATTGCTAGGATTGCTGCACTCTTAGGCCATTAGGCTGCAGTGTGCGAGCAATCCATACTGAAAACGAATTAATGCTGATCTTTACTGTCTTTGTAGGACAAATAAAAGTCATAGACTGCCAGACCAATACCAAATGTGAGCAAAAGCAGCAAATCAAACTGCTTCAGTTTCAGAATGTAAGCTAAGAAGAAAAATAGCAATAAACCTAGCGCTACTAGAGGTGGGAATAATTTTTTCATATTCAATAGTTCCGTTATTGATTGAAGTGATTAAAAAACCAACGCGCTGTCCTTAGGAGACGAGCATCGTCGAATTGTTTACCGGTTAACTGAACCCCCAAAGGAAGTCCCGTACTAGATTGCAAAATAGGTAGGCTAATTGTTGGCATACCAGTAACCGCCCATAAGGAATTTGCCAAACTACTTGGCTTTGCCGCTGCAGACTTCAATGGCGCAAACCCCAAACTTGAAGGAGTCAAAATACAGTCAAAACGATCGAAGAATTCATCAAAACTGCTTGAAACCATTTCAGTGGCATTGAGTGCACGAAGGTATTCTTGAGCGCTAATCTTAGAGCCCGCTTTAATCATGTCAGCAATTCTTTTGGGGGGCTTTTTAGAGATTTGGCGCTCCTGTGCTTCCAGCGCTCCTGAGAACTCTGCTTGCACAATGAGCTCATGCCACTCTTTTGACTGAAGCGTCGTCTCTGGCAAATCAATAATCGTGATTTGATCCGCTAACTCTTCTAGCAATGCCTCAATAGCCTCTTTAGCCTCTGGATCCATATCAACCCAATCTGGCGTTTTCAAGAACACGAAGCTGGGTTTTAAGGGAATCTCTTCCTTGCAAATTGCTAAGAGCGGTCTTGGAAGAACCCCTTTCGTAGCGGGATCTAACTCGTCAGAGCCCAAGATAATTTCAGCTAACAATGCAGCATCTTCCACCGTCTTACTAAAGATACCAACTTGCTCGAGAGTTTTGGAAGCTTTAAAGACGCCTGATTGCGAGATCAATTGACTGCTTGGCTTAAAACCTACGACACCACAATATGAGGCAGACTCAGCAATAGATCCTAAAGATTGCGTACCCACAGCAACGGGGACGATGCCACTAGCTACTAGAGCAGCGGCGGCTCCCGCAGCCAAGCCTACTTGCCGCTCAAGGTCTAATGGATTTGATACATCAGGTGCTTGACCTAAATTGAATTCAGCAATCTTGGCCTTACAAAATGTAATGGCACCATCATCTCTAAGGCGCTTAACAAGAGAGGCATCCCAACGTGGATGACGCCCTTCTAATAAAGGTGATCCGATCGTTGAGAACATATCCAGCGAATCAATATTGTCACTGAGAGCAACCGGGACGCCCTCTAGTCTAGTGGAATGATTTAAGCCTCGAGCATGATTTTCATCGACAAGAGCAGCTTGGCGCAAAATCGCCTTGGGATGAAAAAAAGCTAATGCAGTAATTTTTTCATCAATTCCCTTTGCCTGTTGGCAAAATAAATCAATGAGCTCAAGACAGCTAGATGATCCCGACGAAATCAACTCTCGTATTTTGGGAACATCTAACTGGTTTAAAGAAATTACTGCGTCACTCATCTAGTCTTACTTGCTCATCAAGAATTCAGGGTTCACAGCACTTGGATCATTAGGATCGTATGCTGAGGAAACATCCTCATTGTTATAGAGCATGTCAGGCAACCAGTTCACAAAAGCAGGTTGAGCATAGACAAGTATCAAGGTTAAGAGAACCATTCCAAGGAATGGGAAACATCCCTTGAAAATTGTCCATAAAGCAACTTCTGGTGGCGCCACCCCTTTGAGGTAGTAGGCTGACATCGCCATTGGCGGCGTCAAGAAAGAAGTTTGCAAGTTCACCGCAATCAAGATACCAAACAACATTGGATCTACTTCAAAGTGCGCTAAGAGAGGCAAGAAGATTGGAACGAAAATAATAATGATCTCGCTCCACTCAAGTGGCCAGCCCAAAACGAAGATGATTAACTGCGCAATGATGAGGAACTGAACGGTATTCAAATCCATAGACATCATGAAATCTTTAATGATGTGCTCACCACCCAGGTAGGAGAATACGGATGAGAATGTCCATGAACCGACAAACAAGTAGCAGACCATCGCTGAAGTCTTAGCAGTCAAGTACACAGACTCGCGCAAACGTTGCCAAGTAAATGCCTTATAGCCAATTGCCAAGATGGTACCGCCAAGGGCACCCATCGCGGCTGCTTCACTTGGGGTTGCCAAGCCAAACACGATCGATCCCAGAACAGCCAAAATCAATATGGCTAGCGGGAAAAATGCAGTGACCAACAACTTAAAGCCATCCCAAAAACCGACGTTATCCACATCTTTTGGTTTGGGTGCTAATGATGGGTTGATCACTACACGCACAATGACATATACCAAGTACAAGCCGGCCAACAAGAAACCAGGGACCATTGCAGCAGCGTAGAGCTTAACAACGGAGACACCCGCAGTGGCGGCATACACAATCAACATGATGGATGGCGGAATCAAAATACCCAAAGTACCACCAGCGGTAATAACACCAGCAGCTAACTTCTGGTCATAACCCGCTTTGAGCATTGATGGCAAAGCCAAGAGGCCCATCAAGGTCACCACCGCGCCCACAATACCGGTAGCAGTAGCAAACAGTGCGCAGGTAATCAAAGCGGCAACCGCCATCGATCCAGGTACATGTCTTAAAGCAGTTTGTAAACTCAAAAAGAGTCGGTCCAAAATATTGGCCCGCTCAATGATGTAGCCCATAAAGAGAAACAGGGGTATTGAGATCAAGACATCGTTATTCATCACACTAAATGTGTTTTGCACAAATAGGTAGAAGATGCGGTTATCTAAAAAGGAGAGGGCTGGATCGTAGTAGGCGTAAAACCCAAAACCAATACCCATTGCCATCAAGGTGAAAGCAATCGGGAATCCCAGAAAAATAAAAACAATAAACAAGCCCAACATCAAAAGGGCAATGACTGGATCACTCATTATGTGCTTTCTACTTGAGTTGAATGGGTTTCTATTAGGACTTCTTCGAGTTCTTGTACATCCTGATCTCTAAATGGCCAACTGCCAGTTTTGATGCAAATCAGACAACGACATACTTCGGCAGTTCCCGCCATAAATAAGCCTAAGCCAGCAAAGAAAATGATCATCTTCAGAGGCCATACTGGTACACCAACGGGACTATTGACGCTCACCTCCCGAATGGCCATGGCATCAAAACCGTAGCGACCACCAATAATGATCAGAGCCAAAATGCCGGGGAAGTAGAACAAGAAATACAAGACCAAATCAACTTTAGCCTGCGTAGTTTCTTTCCAAGTGCGATACAGAAAATCGCCTCGAACCATTGCCGCCTTAGATAAGGTGTATGGTCCTGCCATCATGAACAATGCGCCGTAGAACATGTAGCTCATATCAAAAGCCCAATCAGTTGGGTTGTTGAGTACATAACGCATAAATACTTCGTAACACGTTCCTAGGGTCAAGAGGACTACCGTCCATCCAAAGGCATGGCCTACGGATTTCGAGAGGCCATCGACCCACTTGATATAACCCAGCATTGCTTTCTCCTCAGTGCGCTTTTAGCGCTTCTGTTTTTTGTACCAATACCTCTAATACTGATAAATATTAGAGGTATTTATTGCTACTGCAAAAAAGGCCGCTAATAAAGCGGCCTTTCTTTATTACTAGATCAGCATTTTATACTGGAAGCTTAGTTTTGAATACGTACTCGTAAGCTGCCTTGTAGTCTGCGTCATTCAAGAAGCCATAGTAAGCAACGCGCTTAGCCCAGGCCAATTGAGAATCTGCACACTTCTTGAAGAATGGGTCTTCGGCTTCCAATTTCTTGGTCAACTCACCCCATGCTTTGAGCTGTGCTTCCATAATGGATTTTGGTGTTCTCACAACCTTCACCTTGTCCTTAGTGATGAGCTCTTGCAAGTCTTTAGAGTAGTAATCTTGCGCCATCCAAGTATTGGAAGAAGACGCTGCTTCAGCCGCATACTTGAGAATCGCTTTATTTTCTGCAGACAAAGAATCGTACTTAGTCTTGTTGAAAATGATTTCAAAGAACTCCATCGCCTGGTGGAAGGAGCCCATCACATAGTTCTTGGCTACGTCTTGTGCACCAAAACGACGGTCAGAAGTTGGGTTGTTGAACTCAAATGCGTCAATCACACCACGCTCCATCGCTGGAACAATCTCACCACCGGGCAACTGAGTCACTTTCATACCCATGCTTTGCATCAAGTCCGCAGCCAAGCCGACGGTACGATACTTGTAACCAACGAGCTCTTGTGGATTTTTTGGTGGAGTCTTCTTGAACCAGCCTAGTGGCTGAGTTGGCATTGGGAATGCGAAGAAACCTTTGATGTTCAGGTTCAACTTTTGGAGCAACTCTTCATAGAGCTGATTACCACCGCCACGCTGAATCCAGCCAAGAGTCTGCTCAGCGTTAGCACCAGTAGCTGGGCCAGAGCCAAATAGGGAAGCTACCTTAGACTTACCGTACCAGTACACAGCAACTTGGTGACCACCGTCCAAAACGCCTTTACTGACCGCATCAGTCACTTCAAATGGTTTAACCACTGAGCCGCCTACGAGGTAATCGATCTTGAGCTTACCGCCAGACATTTCGTTCACTTTTTTGACGTAGTCTTCAGCCATTTCGTTGAAGACGTCTTTTGCACCCCAAGCACCCTGCATTTTCAACACAACAGGTGATTGAGCTACAGAAATCATTGGGAAGCCAGCCAATGGGGCAGCAACGGCTGCGGCACCCGCTTTGCTAAAAAACTTACGGCGGGATTGGCTTGTTGTTTCTTCTTGAACTACTGGGGCTGCATCTTTAGCAGTAATAGACATCGAAATCTCCAATTCTGTTCTTATTAATCGGTAGTGCTACACCGAAGATCGTATTCCTACCTAGCAGCATCTCAATTGGGGTTTACGCTAGTTCATCCCTAAAATACCGCTTACTCCGATCTTTAAGGCATGCTTGCCCCCCTAAACCCAGGGGGTAGCGACCTCGACTAGCCCTAGGGCTAGTAAA
>JALRHB010000091.1 GCA_023253245.1 Polynucleobacter sp.
GGTAAGCCTTTTGATGTATTTCAACAAGAAGATCAGGAATGCCGCCAATTTGCGGCTAATTCTGTTAAAGATACTAGTAATGCTGCTTTAAAAGAGGGTGCAACTAGTGCCGCAATTGGCGCGGCTTTAGGCGCTGCTGCAGGCGCGGTGATTCAGGGTGGTAGCAGCCAGAATATTGGTACTGGTGCTGGTGTCGGTTTGCTAGGTGGTGCGGCAATGGGCGCCATGAATTCTGCTGGCAAACAAAATCAAGCCCAAACCCAATACAACATTGCTTATCAGCAGTGTATGTACTCCAAGGGCAATCAAGTGCCGAGTTACTCAACTCAGGGCGGTAATCCCAATTACGCTCCCCCAAGTAATGGTTTTAAACCCATTCAATAAATAGAGCTTTGCACTATTAGACCTTGACTCGCGGATGCGTCTTCTCATAACGTTCCGCCGTCCTTCTAAATAGATAGAGCAAAAGACAGGCAGCCAAACCGAGGCTCAAGCTATTTCCAGCCCAAAAGCCATTAGCTCCTTGTAAAAACTCTGGAGTATTACCCAGGACATTAAATCCCATCAGGTAACCACCGCCAAGGCCAACCCCCCATAGTGATCCTGCGTAAATCACCATGGGCCAAAAAGCGATTCGATAAGCTCGCAAAATAAATGCCGCCGTCACTTGCAAGGCATCAAATACTTGATAAAAGGCAATAAATAAAAATAGCGGGATGGCAAAAGTCTTAACCTCTTGTGGCGGGTCATAAAAATCGAGCAACTGCATTCTAAAAATCCATACCGCGATCCCGATAACGATACATAAGATTGTCGTGAAAAAAACAGATGACCAACCTATCTCCTCAGCACGCTCTTGTCTATTAGCGCCAATAGACTGAGAGACCAATGTCATGGTCGCAATCGAAAGTGATAAGGGGACCATGTAAATCACAGTACCCATATTGGCAACAATTTGATGACCCGCTAATGCGGTGGTTCCCAAGCGGGCAATAAAGAGAGACATGAAGGTAAAAGAGGTGACTTCAATAAGATAGCTAAACCCAATTGGCGTCCCAAGTTTAAGAAGGGTCCAGATACGATGCCAATTAGGCCAGCTAAAGTGCACAAAGATCTGAAAAGGATGATAGAAGCGATCAAATAATACAAAGCCCAAAGTCATCATGAGCCAAAGCCAATTAATGATTACTGTAGCTACTGCGCAGCCTGGCCCACCCATACTTTCAATACCGAGTCCGCCATAAATGAACAGAAAATTGAGTGGTAATTTGAGCCCAAGGCCAATCAGCTGCACCACCGTAATCACAGTTGGCCTTGAGACTGCGTTGTGCAGCGCCATCAAAACTCGCATTGCCATACTGGCCGGCAAACCGATAGCCAGTATGCTTAAGTAGAGATGAGCTTTGTCTTCAATCTCGGCACTTACTTGTGAAATTTGCAGTAGGTAGTCAGCATTGAGCAAAATGAGGCAGCCTAATACTGTTAGACCCAAAGCTAGCCAAGCGGCTTGGCGTACCTCTTCACCAATTGCTTGATAGCGCTTAGCGCCAAAGAGTTGACCTGCAATTGGCGCTAGAGCGGAGATTACTCCCGTAAGGCCAACATAGATGCTAATAAAGATTGCGGAAGCCATGGCTAATGCCGCTAAGTCATCTGCAGAGTATCGCGCCGTCATAGCGGTATCTAAAACACCGAAAGTAATAACTGCAAGCTGACCAATAAGCAGGGGCCCTGCTAATTTCAGTAGAGAGGGAATATCCTCGCGCAGCAGCGATAACTTAAAGTGCAACACAAATTATTCTTTGCCGACGGGAGTAATTTGATAGAGACGTAAACGCTCATCACGGTCAAACGTACGTCGATCTTCCCAAAGTAATTCAATATTCTTTTTATTCAGACTTGCGTAGGCTTTTGCTTCTTGCGAGCTGTGAGTCAGCATCAAATTACAGCCAGGATCATCTCGTAAAGTAAGTTTCGTGAAGTAGCTAAAGGAAGCCAGCTGCGCAGGACCTAGGTTACTAGTGTCGATACAACCCGGTGTATTGGCGATGATTTGCACCAGCCGATCGGCCACATCACGATAGGTTTTAGCGTAATTAATGGTTGGTAACCACAAGGTCATGAGCAAGACCCACATCAAAGTGGTGCCCGATGCGGAGATGATGAGGCAGCGCCAGATTTCCTTGGGTGCGCGTGAAGTTCTCCAGCGCACAATAGCAAGCCATATCCCTGTAATGATGATTGCAATAATAAATGCCAAGAAGCTGAAATGGGTCTGAAATCCCGGCAAGAGGCGCGAGAGATTTGCCGCGGTAGATTCCGGAAAGCCAGTAACTTTAGCAAACCAGATAATCCAAATCGCCAGGGCAATGATGGTAAAACTAAACATGGCAAACCAATCAATAAAGCTAATCAGACCACGTTTAAGAATTGGAAGGCTAAATGCAGCGATGATCGAAAGACCCGGAATCAGTATCATCAAATCATGCTCATTTGCCTCCAATCGAAATAAAACATATATCAGGCAGCCTACAAATTGACTTAGTGGAATGCAAAGATGGGGTGCACGCCATGCACCAGACTGTTTTGTTCGACCCCAGTGCGCAAGAGAGATGATGGCTAGAGGCCAAACAGGCCAAGCGTAAGCCCAAAAGTTGACACTCAAAAATCCTAATGAATCGATTGAGGGGCTACTGCGCATATGAGGGTAATTGCGCCAGCCTTCCTGAGCAATATGACGCCACTCAGGAGAAATATCCCCCCAGTACCAAAGTGCTGGCCAAATTGCAAAGCCAATTAAGCCTAGAACCGTGCTCGTTAACGTCCAACGAAATCGCAACTTGGCATTGCTTACAATGACAGCGATGATGGTTGAGCTCACAACGATGAGGCTTAATGTGAGGTTGCTAGATAGTGCAACAATCGCGATACCCAATCCTGTCCACAAGCCACCTTGCCAGGGCTTATCTAGACCGCGCACAGTTCCGTATAAAACAATGCTAATTCCCATCAATTGCGCCATCATGGGCGTGGTTTCATGGGCGCGCTGTGCAAACCCAACACAGGCTAAAAAAATTAAGAGGGCGCCATCTGCCAAGGTCATGCCATAGTTTTTGCGACCTGGTTGACCACCAACTGCTAATGCCATAGGTTGGACCTCTTGGCGACGGCCAAGTAAATAGGTGGCATACCAAATAGCTAATGCGGCAGAAAAGAAGCAAATGGCAGAGTAGAGGCGCGCTGCATTGGTGTCGCCAATGATGGGTCCAAATAAGTCAATTAGGCTTGCCCCCAGCCAATATGGGAAAGGAGCGCCTAAAGAAACATCTCTCCCTGCAAGATGCGGAACAATCCAGTCGAGAGTTTTACCTTGTTGAAGAGTCCACATGCCACCAAAGCCAATGACATCTTCATTTTTCCAAGGATCGCGCGCAAAAAGACCTGCAAACCCATAAACAATGGTTAGCGCAAAAATAATAATGCGTGGAATAGAGGTAGTGGCGGCGGCGGTAAGTTTGACCATAAAACGCTAGCAATAAAAAAGGCAGCAAACGCTGCCTTGATTATCTCGCAGGGAAGGGGTGATTGCCCAATCCCTATTCGAAGTAAGCCTGAAATTAAGCCTTTTTCTTGGCTGACTTTTCAGCAGCCTTAGCTTCTGCAGCAGCTGCTTTTTTCTCAGCAGTTTTAGCAGCGCCATCTCCAGTAGCTTTAGCGATTGCTTTGCTACCGAATTTCTGGCGAAATTTCTCAACACGACCAGCGGTATCCATAATTTTTTGGGTGCCAGTGTAGAAAGGATGTGACTCAGAAGAAGTCTCGATCTTGGCCAATGGATATTCATTGCCATCTTCCCACTTAATGGTCTCTTTAGTAGCCATTGTGGAACGAGTCTTAAAGCTGAAGTTGTTTGAAACGTCCAAAAAGACGATTTCACGATATTCGGGGTGAATGCCAGGTTTCATTGTTAGTCCTATTAGCGAGCAGCCGTTGCGGTCATGAGACCCCAATACTTACCCAGTTAAATGCAGGTGATTACAGCGGTAAAGGCGAAATTATGCCATGAAATCAATAGGAAAGCTCAGTTTTACTGACTTTACAAGCTTAAATTAGCCACCTTTACGCATTAAATCGAAGAATTCCCCATTATTTTTAGTAGATTTGAGCTTATCAACGATAAAGTTCATTGCCTCAATATCGTCCATATCGGCCAATAACTTGCGTAGAACCCAGATTTTTTGGAGGTTTTCAGCTTTAACCAGCAACTCCTCGCGACGCGTGCCGGATTTATTAAGGTTAATCGCTGGGTAGACACGACGTTCAGCCAAACGACGCTCTAAATGAACTTCCATATTGCCCGTGCCTTTGAATTCTTCGTAGATCAAATCATCCATACGGCTACCTGTTTCAATTAAGGCGGTAGCAATGATGGTTAATGAGCCACCCTCTTCAACATTACGCGCAGCGCCAAAGAAACGTTTTGGGCGTTGTAATGCATTGGCATCCACGCCGCCAGAAAGTACTTTGCCAGATGAAGGTACCACGGTGTTGTAGGCACGTGCTAGGCGAGTAATCGAGTCAAGCAAGATGATGACATCTTTTTTCATTTCGACTAAGCGTTTGGCTTTCTCAATCACCATTTCAGCCACTTGAACGTGACGCACAGCAGGTTCATCAAAGGTTGAGGCGACTACTTCGCCGCGAACGGAGCGCTGCATCTCAGTTACTTCCTCGGGGCGCTCATCAACCAAGAGCACAATCAAAATCGCATCAGGATTATTGGCGGAAATCGCATGAGCGATATGCTGCATCATGACTGTTTTACCGGATTTTGGTGAAGCGACGATCAAACCACGCTGACCATAACCTATTGGGGAGATCATGTCGATGATGCGACCCGTTAAATTCTCCTCAGCTTTAATATCACGCTCGAGTTGCACCACCCGATTAGGGTGCAGTGGCGTTAAGTTCTCGAACATGATGCGGTTCTTCAAGGCCTCTGGAGGCAAACCATTAATCTTGTCTACCTTGACTAGCGCAAAGTAACGCTCGCCGTCTTTAGGGGTGCGCACTTCACCTTCAACGCTGTCACCGGTATGCAGATTAAAACGACGAATTTGTGCTGGCGAGATGTAAATGTCATCTGGTGATGCCATGTAAGAGGCGTCAGGAGAGCGTAAGAAGCCAAAGCCATCAGGCAACACTTCCAAAGTACCGTCACCGAAAACAGGCTCACCTTCTTTAGCACGTTTTTTCAAGATGGCAAACATCAATTCCTGTTTGCGCATACGTTGGGTGTTTTCAATCTCCAAGCTCGCTGCCATTTCAAGCAATGCGGATACGTGGAGGACTTTGAGTTCAGATAATTGCATGTGGTTCTCGGCT
>JALRHB010000092.1 GCA_023253245.1 Polynucleobacter sp.
TCTCCAGATTTTTTGGCTTTCTCAGTTAACTCTTCAATTGCAAGATGGTGAATACCATTCATTAGCGTAGTGTTTTGTATGCGTCCTTGGCGATCAAGTGATTGGCAAATCAATGAACCGCCATTAACTCTTGAGCCCTTAGGAGCTAATGCTTGTCGATCAACCAAGAACCCTTGCAATGCCAAACCATTTTTAGTGCGATCTGCCGTCAAAGTATTGCCGATGCAATCCATATCCAAACCTTTAGATAATTGATGCTTAATCGTCAAAACATCTGATCCTTTATAACCAACACCTTTTTGAATCTGAAGAAACTCATCACCAGAAGATTGACTATTGATATTCTGAATAAAAGTATTTGGATGCACATAACCGGCCATGCGAATAGCACGGCCCATCAGTTCTAATGCACGATCTGCATCTTGTGTAAGTAACTGGGTTTTTTCATGGGCAATTTGCTTGCTGATTAGTTCACCACTATTTTTTATCAATGGGGCTACTAAACCAAATGACAGTGCGATTCCGATGAGGCATTCGAGCAGACTCATTTATTCTCCTCCGTGATTGTTCATGCTCATGTTGGTCTAACTCTTGATAAATTTGTATTCGCTTTTCCTGCTCTTTCCCTAACCGGATTAACAAGGCGTGATAGGTTGCAACTGAACCGATCCAGACAGTCAAAATTAAACCCATCACAATTAAGACTTCAAGCAAAATGAATCCGTTCACGTCCTCCTCGGATTGGCTAGAAGAAAAAGTGGGCTGGACGTTTATGCGAATGTTTACGGACACGCCTCATTTTCAAAGGATGAGCATCCAAAAAATAGGCAATTGATTGGCCGCAATCGTCAGAAATACCTGATATTGAGCCTCAGCCTGAGGGGTCAGCCTCAAAAGTGGCTCCTGCGCTTAAAATAGAGGGCTATGCAAAATACCCTCGCCCCTACCGAAGAAATCATTGCCGAGCTCAAAGCTGGCAAGATGGTCATTCTGGTTGATGAAGAAGATCGTGAGAACGAAGGTGATTTGGTGCTTGCTGCGGACCATGTCAGTGCAGAGGCCATCAATTTCATGGCGAAACATGGTCGTGGTCTTATTTGCCTCACTTTGACGCGTGAGCGTTGCCAGCAACTTAATCTTCCATTGATGGTACGAGATAACGGCACCTCAATGGGAACGAATTTTACTGTTTCTATTGAAGCTGCTAGCGGAGTCACTACTGGTATTTCAGCGGCGGATCGCGCACATACCATTCAAGCAGCAGTTGCCCCTCATGCCAAACCGAGTGATCTTGTTCAGCCAGGCCATATTTTTCCATTGATGGCGCAGCCAGGTGGTGTCTTGATTCGCTCAGGGCACACTGAAGCAGGATGTGATTTAGCAGCGATGGCAGGTTGCTCACCTACTGCCGTGATTTGTGAAATCATGAAGGACGATGGCAGCATGGCACGCCTTCCTGATTTAATAGAGTTTGCCAAAGCACATCAATTGAAGATTGGTAGTATTGCCGACCTCATCAAATACCGTAGCCAACACGAAAGCATCGTCGTGCGTGAAGGCGAACGCGAGTTCAATACTCCGTGGGGAAAGTTCCATGGTGTGATTTATCGTGACACCCCAAGTTCATGTGTTCATCTAGCTTTAGTGCATGGCACACCTTCTGAAGCTACAGAAACACTCGTTCGAGTGCATGAACCAGTTACCGTTTTAGATTTCTTGGATGCTCAAGTTAGCACCCACTCTTGGCCGCTAGCTCAAGCCTTAAAAACCCTTGCCAACTCCCCAACTGCAGGCGTGGCGGTGCTATTAAACGCCTCTGGAATCGCAGCGCCAAACGATGGTGATTGGCTGGCACAATTCCACAAACTCAATGGCTCACAGTCAACCAAAGCTGCTAAGCCACCTACCCGTAAAACTGATTTTCGTAGTTACGGTATCGGCGCGCAAATCCTGAAAGATATTGGGGTTGGAAAAATGCGTTTGCTGGCAAACCCAAGCCCAGTTCCTAGTCTCTCTGGTTATAAACTGGAAGTTACTGGTTACACCCCATTTAACTCTCATTAATTTGCACTCATAAATCATATGAACACATCACATACTGAATCAGCTGTTGGCGTTTTGGCAGCCGACCTTAATGGTCAAGACCTACGTATTGGTATAGTGCAAGCGCGTTTTAATGAGGAGCATTGTGTTGCACTCACTACCGCATGTATTGAAGAGCTCATCAAACTTGGGGTATCTCAGTCTGACATTAAACTGGTAACCGTACCTGGCGCATTGGAGATTCCATTTGCCCTCCAAAAACTCTCGGAGACTGGAGAATTTGATGGATTGGTAGCCCTAGGCGCAGTCATTCGAGGAGAAACCTATCATTTTGAATTGGTCTCCAATGAATCAGCTGCTGGCATCACTCGCCTCTCTCTTGATTCTGGTCTGCCAATTGCAAATGGTGTTCTGACTTGCGATACCGATGAGCAAGCGCAAGCGCGTGTTCAAGTAAAGGGTGCTGACTGTGCAAAAGCCGTAGTAGAAATGGCTAATCTTGCTTTAGCCCTCACTCCTGATATCGATTTTGAAATCAATCCCCCTCAAGCGTAATTGTGCAGATAACTATATGACCAAAAATATTGCTCCCCCATCTGCAAGCGCAAACAATCCCAGCAATGCCGCCCCAAAGCGTTCATTGACACCACGTCGTCGTGCCCGAGAATACGCCCTCCAAGGCGTATATCAAAGTCTAATAATGCGTCGTGCTGGTAGCTTACCCAATGCTGCTGCAATCTCTAAGCAGTTGGGCGAGGATCCAGGCTTTCGTCGCTGCCAACTTGATTTATTTCAAAGTATTTTTGCTGGAGTGCTTGACCATACCGACGCATTAGAGGCCCTCATTACTCCAGCACTAGACAGACCTATCAATGAACTCTCTCCGGTTGAGCATGCAGCCCTATTAATAGGTACTTACGAGCTAGCAATGGATTTAGCTGTGCCATATAAAGTGGCCATTAATGAAGCAGTAGAGCTTGCCAAGACCTTTGGCGGTACCGATGGTCATAAATATGTCAACGGCGTCTTAGATCTCTTAGCGCAAAAGTTAAGAAGTACAGAAATTCAGGCAAGTTAAGCACCCTTAAATTAAGGTCTCGCAAGTCCAACCTTGCACCTGAGATCTCAGGGGATTGATTTCCCCCCGAAGAGAATCTCCCTCTCTACCATCATCGATATTGAGGGATAAAATCGATCAAATAGTACATTTAGCACTTACTGTCACAGTACCAAATTTAGGAGACGATACATGCAAAAAGTAGATATTCGCAAGCTACTAAAAGATCCTAGCCTTTTTAAGGAAGAGGCTTTCATTGACAATCAATGGGTCAAATCAAGTACTAACAATTTGTTTGATGTTACTAACCCTGCGACAGGTGAACTAATAGGACAAGTTGCCAACCTTGGGCCTCGCGACGCAGAACGCGCTATTAGCGCTGCTGAAAAAGCCTTCCAAGAATGGAAACTGAAGACTGGCAAAGAGCGCGCCAATGTGATGCGAAAGTGGTTTGATTTAATCATTGCCAATACCCAAGATCTTGCGACTTTGATGACTTTAGAGCAAGGCAAGCCCTTAATTGAATCTACTGGTGAGGTTGCCTATGGAGCCTCATTTATCGAATGGTTCGCTGAAGAAGCAAAACGCGTAGCAGGCTCAATACCGAGCACGACTTGGAGTGACAAACGCCTCATTGTCATGAAGCAGCCTATTGGTGTATGTGTTGCCATTACACCCTGGAACTTTCCAATTGCCATGATTACCCGCAAGATTGCACCAGCAATGGCCGCTGGCTGCACGATTGTGATTAAACCCGCTGAACTAACGCCGCTATCTGCTCTAGCATTAGCTGAACTTGCGCAACGCGCTGGGGTTCCTGCAGGAGTGATTAATATTTTGACAGCGGATGCGCAGCAATCGATTGAAATTGGTAAAACTCTCTGCGCCTCTTCAATTGTGCGCCACCTGTCATTTACAGGATCAACTGAAGTTGGTCGCATTCTGATGGCGCAGTGTGCTCCGACAGTCAAGAAACTCGCTCTAGAACTCGGAGGACATGCCCCTTTTATCGTATTTGAAGATGCAGATATTGATGCGGCAGTGACTGGCGCGATGTCATCAAAGTATCGCAATTCTGGTCAAACCTGTGTATGCGCTAATCGCTTTTATGTTCATAAAAAAGTACAAGCAGAATTCGTAGAAAAATTTGCCAAAGCAATTAGTGTCATTAAGCCCGGCAATGGTATGGAGGCCGGGGTCACCCAGGGGCCGCTTATTGAGCCTGCAGCTCTTGAGAAAGTAGAGAGGCACGTAGCTGACGCTCTTAGCAAAGGTGCCAAGCTCATCGCTGGCGGGAAACGCTCTGCCTTAGGTGGCACTTTCTACGAACCCACCATTTTGGCTGATGTCACTAATGACATGCTCATTACCTATGAAGAAACATTTGGACCCGTTGCGCCCATTATTCCCTTTGAAACCGATGAAGAAGCCATCCAACTAGCTAACAACAGCCAGTACGGTCTAGCCTCCTATTTCTACAGCAGAGATATTGGGCGCATCTGGAAAGCGGCAGAAGCCTTGGAATACGGCATTGTTGGCGTTAACTCAGGGATCATCTCCAATGAAGTCGGCCCATTTGGTGGCATCAAACAATCCGGGCTTGGGCGGGAAGGCAGCGTCTACGGAATGGATGAGTACTTGGAATTGAAATACGTTTGCTTAGGCTTATAAAGTAGGATCAAAAAAAATAGATAAAGTCGCCCAACAGCGGCTTTATCTTTTCTTATAAACCAAATCCCATACTCCATGACCCAACTTGAGGCCACGATTTTCAAACTTAGTGATCGGTCGATAAGCTGGTCTCTTGACATACCCCGCTTGCTTTGAGCTCAACTGATCGAGAGTAGGCTTAAATTCTTTACCGTAATCCCCCGCCTTTGCAGCATCATCGGCACTAAAAGTTTGGATCTGAATTTTTTCTACAGAAGTATTGATCAATTCTGGTTCGCTATTTAGAACCAAGAGCATTTGCTCAGCATAGTTATGCCAGTCCGTAGCAAGATGCAAATACCCTCCAGGCTTTAAACGCGAAACAAGCAATTTCACAAACTCTGCTTGAATCAGTCTGCGCTTATGATGACGCTTTTTATGCCAAGGATCGGCAAAATAAATATGAATACCATCCAAACAATTGGGGGTAAGCATTTTTTCCAAGACTTCAACAGCATCATGTCGAATCAAGCGTAGATTACTCAGACTATTTTCACCAATCAGTTTGAGTAATGCGCCAACACCGGGTGG
>JALRHB010000093.1 GCA_023253245.1 Polynucleobacter sp.
CCTAAAAGATTCAGAGGGTAATGCGATAGTGCCTGGCATCTTTGCTGCTGTGCCCTACTGCATTGAATTATTTGGCGGCCCGATTGTCCAGACCCATGAATCGGTGATCAAAGTCTTTAGGCCTAAAAGCGCAGTCAAAACCTAAAGTTTCAGAAGCGCCAAAGCACCATTCGATCAATCTAAAGGCCCAGTAAGCGTCTTTAGATTTTTAATTGGGTACTGACAAGGGAACGATGAATTTTTCTCGGTAATACTTGAGCTCTTCAATGGACTCTTCGATATCTGCCAAGGCGGTATGAGCCTGTTTCTTGGTAAAACCCTTCACTAATTCAGGATGCCAACGTCTACATAACTCTTTCAGGGTCGATACATCAATATTGCGATAGTGAAAATATGCCTCAAGCTTAGGCATATACTTGGCCATAAAGCGCCTATCTTGACCAACCGTATTCCCACACATGGGAGAAATTCCTGGTTTGATATATTGCTTTAAAAAAGCAATGCATTGGGCCTCCACAGTTGCCTCATCTAAAGTGGACGCCTTAACCTTATCAATCAAACCAGACCGCCCATGGGTGCCTTTATTCCATGCATCCATGGCATCTAGCAAAGCATCTTCCTGATGAAGAACCCAAACTGGCGCCGTTGCAATCGTATTGAGATGGGCGTCGGTAACTATGATGGCAATTTCCAAAATTCGCTCTTTTTCAGGGTCTAGGCCTGACATCTCCATATCCACCCATATCAGATGTTCGCTAGCGGGAGCAGATTTTGCTGTCGGAATACTTGTTTTTTCACTCATATCTATAATCATCTCATGACATTCACTATTGTTTTTTTAATCGCCTTTATTGCCAGCTTTGGTTTGCGCCACTGGTTATCCCAACGCCAAATTCGCCATGTAGCCAATCATCGCGGTTCGGTCCCCCTAGAATTTGCCTCCCAGATTTCTTTAGCGGAGCACCAAAAGGCTGCTGACTATACGATCGCCAAATTACGCTTAGGTATTTTAGAGAATGGCGTGAGCGCCATCATTTTGATTTCATTCACACTATTAGGTGGTTTGCAATTTCTCAATTCTGCTCTTTTAGAGCTCCTAGGCGAAGGTATTTCACAACAAATTGCCTTGCTAGTGTCCATCGTTCTAATTTCTGGGATTATTGACATCCCCTTTTCTTGGTACAAACAATTTCATTTAGAAGAACGATTTGGTTTTAATCGCATGAATGCAAGACTGTTCTTTAGTGATATGTTCAAAGGCATTGGCGTCGGGGGTGCAATTGGAATTCCCTTACTGTGGGCAGTACTCAGCCTTATGGAGAAAGCAGGTGATCTATGGTGGCTTTGGACCTGGGTAGTGCTGACTGCTTTTAGTCTTGTTATGCAATGGGTTTTCCCAACCTTTATTGCGCCCATATTTAATAAATTCGAAGCCTTACAAGAGGGTGAGCTCAAGACTCAAATTGAGGCCCTGCTCAAGCGCTGTGATTTTGCAAGTCAAGGCTTATTTGTCATGGATGGTAGCAAACGTAGCGCACATGGCAACGCATTCTTTGCAGGCATGGGTAAAGCAAAACGAATTGTTTTTTTTGATACTTTGATCGAAAAACTTAAGCCCGGTGAAGTGGAGGCTGTGCTTGCACATGAATTAGGTCACTATAAGTGCAACCACATTCGCAAACGTTTGCTAGTTTCATTCGCTTTGAGCTTTGCCATGCTGGCACTACTGGGTTGGCTGAGCACTCAGCCTTGGTTTTATACAGACTTAGGGGTCATGCCAAACCCTAATGGCTATAACGGTGGTCTTGCCTTAGCACTCTTTATGCTGGTATCGCCTGTGTTTAGTTTTTTCTTTACACCGCTCTCTAGCCTGGCATCACGCAAACATGAATACGAGGCGGATGGCTTTGCCGCTGAGAAATCATCTGCATCCGATCTCATTTCCGCTTTGGTAAAGCTGTATCAAGACAATGCTTCAACCTTGACACCAGATCCGATCTATACCGCTTTTTATAGCTCGCATCCACCTGCACCTTTACGAATTGCTAATCTCAAACGATTTAGTTAATTCTTATCAGGATTAATGGATCAATTTCATGCGCTATTAACTGCCTCTTACGGGAGGCATTATTTAGCTCAGCGCTTACTTGAAGACGAGCATGGTAATAGCGCTCTTGGCAAAGAGTTAATTCAAGTTAGCACTCCTGCTAAACAACACATAGGTGCAGTTGGCGATCGCATGCTCCTAGAGCCAACATCGCCAGATCAAGCACGCATTATTCGCATTGAGCCCAGAGAAAATTTGCTTTATCGATCAGACGCTTTTAAAAGTAAATTAATCGCATCTAATGTTGATCAAATTTTGCTTGTTCTTGCCACACAACCCGCGTTCTCGCCCGATTTACTGGGAAGAGCTGTCATAGCTGCAGAAGCAAACCAAATTGATTTGCAAATCCTTCTCAATAAATGCGATCTAAAAGATCATTTGGAGCATGCCCGAAAAATTATTGCTCCATATGCGCGTATGGGTTACCCAGTCACAGAGGTATCTGCCAAGTTTGATCCAATGTCAATTGAGACTCTTCGCCCAACTTTATGCGGAAAAGTATCTGTTTTCGTAGGCCAATCTGGCATGGGCAAATCAAGCCTCTTAAATGCTTGGGTACCCAATGCCGCTGCTATTACTCAAGAGTATTCAGTAAGGCTGGATACTGGGAAGCACACGACAACAGCATGTCGTTATTTTGAATTACCCCAATCCTGGGGGCGTGCTAATAGTGGCAAACTAGGCGCTCTCATTGACTCCCCAGGCTTCCAAGAATTTGGTCTTGCACACATGTCCGTCAGCGAACTAGAACACGCCTTTAGGGAATTTCAGCAATACCTTGGGAAATGTCGCTTTCATAATTGCGCACACCTCTCGGAGCCAGACTGCGTCATTCGTGATGCAGTTGACAGAAATGAAATAGCGCCAGAAAGACTAGCGCTATTTAGACAGTTAAGATCCGATTCTAAAACGGCGGATACACAGATTCAAGGAATCAGCCAAGCCAAAGAGCGATGGTCAGCATTAGCAATAAAACCATCCAAGCGATAACCAGGCGCCAAACAAGACCCACTGCAGAGCGCATGGTACGCTCATTAGGCTCGAGTCCAACTTCATATACTACCGGCTCACCAGCCTCAGCCATGCGCAAGGCTTCGTCACTATCAGGCTCACTCATTGGCTCGCCTAAGCGCACACCCAGCGCTCCACTACCAGCAGCCAATATCACAGCCGACAAGGAGTCTGACCATTTTTGCGTAAGGTGTCGCCATGAATACACTGCGCCTTCAAAGTTACCGACAATTGCAAAGCCAATTGCAGTAATACGGGCAGGCACCCAATCCAAAACATAGAAAAAATGACGGGCAGACTCGCCTAAATTGAAATCACCTCTTTCAGACCAACGCTGCGCAGCTGTATCAGCAAGGCGATACAGTACAACACCCGCTGGGCCCATCGGCATTAAGAACCAAAATAGCACGCCAAATACATGATGATGCGAACCGATAATGGCGCGCTCCAGCGCCAAAGAGATCACTTCTGTTTCAGAGAGATTGGATGTATCAAGTTCAGGCCCATACCATTCACCCAATGCTGTACGAGCAGCAGGCAAATCATGATTTGCGATCGCCTCATGAACCAAAGTAAAGGAGTGGCTAAATTGGCGAAAGCCAAAAAATAGGTAGGCGATGATCACATTCCACACAAAACCGAGAATGGGGAAAGTCACCATACACACTACATAAATTACAAACACCAAGAAAGTTGGCAAAATAAAAGCAACCAAACAGGCCATGCGAGCACCCACTGGGCTTGTACCCTGCTCCGTCTTTCCGCCAAACTCACCCGCAACCCAATCCAACCAGCGTGCACTTATACGCGCAATCCAATGAGCGGAAGTCACTGGACGGTACTGCTCAGCAATGAGGGCGATAAGAATAGAAAAGAAAGTCATACTTTTAATAAATGATAAAGGTTACGCAACATTCCAGCAGTAGCACCCCAAATAAAGCGATTTTGATAGGGCATTGAATAAAACCGACGACTACCCAGATCACTTTCCCAGACTCGCACCTGATGATTGGCTGGATTCATCAAAAATTGTAAAGGCACATCAAAAACATCTGCCACCTCAAATGAATCTAGCGCATATTCTGCCGGAGGCTGCACTAAAGCGACTACTGGTGTAACACTATAGCCCGAAACAGTTAAATACTGGGGCAAATTACCAATGATCTCTACGCACTCACGATTTAGGCCAATCTCTTCCTCGCTCTCACGCAAAGCTGTGTCATGAGGGCTAATGTCTTGCGGATCCATTCGACCGCCAGGAAAGCTGATCTGCCCCGCATGATCATGTAAATGATTTGTACGCTGAGTCAACAAGACCGAGACACCCTCCTCCTTCATTAACAAGGGAATCAATACCGCGGCCTGAGTAACCTTTCCCGCAGCTTGGCGCCTGGCAATAATATCGGCCGCAATCACATGACGATTTTCATCGGTGATTTCAGGTTGCCAAGCTGGAGGATTTTGGAGACGACTCTTAAGACTAGTTGGATGCAAACGATCCGCTGGAACGCTTAGCTGAGAGGCGCAAACCTCATAAATCGGAATAGCTTGAGCATCAAAGCCTGCAGGTACAGCAGCACTAAATGCCTGGTTGTTTGATCGTCCTGACTGAGTCATAGGTCTATTTTAGGGCAATAAAAAAGGCAGCCACAGCTGCCTTCTCATCGCAATATAGCAACCCTTATTCAGCAGCTGGAGCGGCGGCCTTGCGAGCAGGCAACTTTTCTTTAATACGTGCAGACTTACCTGAACGATCGCGCAAGTAGTACAACTTAGCACGACGCACATCGCCACGACGCTTCACTTCAATGCTAGCGATTAATGGTGAATAAGTTTGGAATGTACGCTCTACACCTTCGCCAGATGAAATCTTACGAACGATAAAGCTGGAATTTAGTCCGCGATTACGTTTAGCAATCACAACACCTTCAAATGCTTGAGTACGCTTACGTGTACCCTCAACAACGTTTACGCTAACTACAACAGTATCTCCAGGAGCAAAACTTGGCAGAGACTTATTAGCACTTAAGCGAGCAATTTCTTCTTGCTCAATTTTTTCGATCAAGTTCATTATTAACCCTTAAACATCTTGTTTGCGTTTAATCCCGAGTAATGCCAACGGACCAAACAGAGGATGTA
>JALRHB010000094.1 GCA_023253245.1 Polynucleobacter sp.
GTTTTTATGACGCTTTTAAATTGGCAGACATTACCCCGAATGTGGTGATGAAAGTTGGAGATATTTTCAGCTTGATGAATATGGTTTCAGGGGATCTTGGTAAGGCTCTTTTGCCCGGTAGGGTAAAGACTCTTATGGGGGATGCTATTGTTTTCACACCTTTGAAGCCTAAATATCGACTTACTCAGCACATTGCCTTGATGTACCTTCAGGTTAATGAATCAAATCCTAATATCTTGGCCTTGGCAGCGGAAGCCCGCATGTTGCATTGCAATAATATTTAAGCGCCATTAAACAAGCATTAAAATTATTAACTTAAAGTTAATTAAATATACTTTTACTTAATTGATTTTGTTAAATCGCGGCATTACATTGAAATTATCTAACTGTTGATGCGTAGCTTTACCACGACTAAAAAACATGCTCGAAATACTCACCAAGGCTCGCAATCTCTCCAAAGCTAATAATGCAATCAAACGCTTAATTTCTGAGCGGGGGGAATCAAACGCGCTGAGTATGGCAGATGATGTAGTTAACAACTATCGTAAATTAACTAAGGACCAGCACGTTTCATTTTTCAACTTCTTGTTTGAGAAATTAAATCCGCAAGCAGATGCTGTTTTGAAAGCTGCGCAAAATTTTGTTGCCGACTCCAGTGCTCGTAATTACATTCAGTTGCAAAAAGTCACAGAATCTCCTCGACAAGAATTTTTTCGTCGACTAAATCGCGCGAGCCAAGGTACAGCTGCGGTAGTCCAGATGCGTCGAGATCTATTACAGTTGTTAGATAAAAAGCCAGAGCTAGCTGCAGTGGACTTTGATATGCGCCATTTGCTGTCTTCTTGGTTTAATCCTGGTTTTTTAAAGATGCACCGAGTCGATTGGAAGTCTCCTGCGGAGGTGCTTGAGAAGTTGATTCAACACGAGGCAGTGCATGCAATTGATGGCTGGGATGATTTGCGACGTCGTTTGCAGCCCGATCGGCGTTGCTTTGCTTTTTTCCACCCACAATTACCAAGTGAGCCTTTAATTTTCGTTGAGGTTGCTCTATTGCCTGAGATTCCAACAGTGATAGCGCCATTGGTAGATAAAAAGGCGGAAACAGTTGAGCAGGTTTCTCAATACAAGGTTGCCGTTTTTTATTCCATCAGTAACTGCGAGCCTGGTTTGCGTGGCGTATCTATGGGTAACTTTTTAATTAAGCGTGTAGCAGAGCAATTGCACGCAGAGTTTCCTGGCATTAAAACCTTCGTGACGCTTTCGCCGATCCCTGGTTTTATGGATTGGGTGGCTGCAGGCGCTCACTTGGGTGAGGGTGTACCTGCTGAGCGATTAAAGAGCAACATTAAGGTAGCGCGCGATGCTGCTTTAGTCACATTGAATCTTCAGGCACAGTCTTGGTCTGAGCGTGTCGCTCGCGGTTGGCATCCTGAGATCGCCACAGATGAGGAGAAAAGTGCGCTGCTATGCCTAGCAAGTATCTATTTGGGGCTAGCTTCGACTGGGCGTGATGGAAATCCAGTAGCCAAATTTCATTTGGGAAATGGTGCGAAGTTGCATCTTGTGAATTGGGCGGGCGATTTATCACGCAAAGGACTTCGCCAATCAGCCGGTTTGATGGTGAATTATTTGTACGACCTTGCAAGCGTTGAAGAGAACCATGAGCGCTTCGCTAATGGTGAAATCATTTACTCGAGGGCGGTAGGAAAATTGATGGCCCCCTAGTGTTTTCCCTTGGTGGAAGTTTTGCAGCAACCCCAAAGTACCCTTAGAATAATTGAGCATTTATAAAAACGAAGTTAATTGTTGGATTGACTGATTAAAGGAGACAAATATGTTTAATCACAAGAGTAAGTTTTCTGTTTTATCGATGAGTGCCTTAAAGAAGGCATTGTTCCTTGTTTGTGCTGCTCCATTAGCTGTTGCTGCACAAGAGTGGCCTAGCAAGCCAATCACCTTTTTAAATCCCTTCCCTGCAGGTGGCGGTACAGATGCTTTTGCAAGACCTTTAGCTGCGCAATTGACAGAACAGCTTGGTAAGCAAGTAGTTATCGATAACCGTGGCGGCGCTGGCGGTACTGTTGGAGCTTCTATGGCCGCTAAGGCTGCTCCAGATGGTTACACCTGGTTTATCGGTGCAACACACCACACCATTGCACCTTCCATGTACAAGAACTTGGATTATGACATTGAAAAGAGTTTTATTCCTGTAGCAATGTTGGCAAACGTGCCACAAGTATTGGTGGTAAATCCACAACGCGTTAGCGCACGTAACGCTAAAGAGTTCCTCGAGCTAATGAAGAAGAACCCTGGTAAGTACAACTTTGCGAGCGCTGGTAGCGGTACCGTTCACCACTTAGCTGGTGAGCTTTACAAAATCCAAACCGGGACCTTTATTACCCACATCCCATATCGTGGCGCTGGTCCTGCAATGAATGACCTTTTAGCGGGTCAAGTGGATTTAGAGTTTGATGGTCTTGCTACTTCAGCCCCGCAAATTAATGCTGGCAAGTTGGTAGCTATTGCTGTTGCCTCTAACAAGCGTTCACCTGCTATTCCAAATGTCCCGACTTTCCAGGAAGCTGGTTTGCCTGACTACATAGTGTCAACTTGGTATTCCATGTTCGCTCCAGCCGGTACTCCAAAGCCAATCGTCGACAAGATGATCGCTGAAGTGCAGAAGGCTTTGAATACTCCAAAGATCAAGGCTATTTGGGAGAAACAGGGTTCAGAAACACCGAATCTCTATGGCGAGGCCTTTGGTAAGCAGGTTAGTGCCGACGTTGCACGTTGGTCTACTGTCGTTAAAAAATCTGGCGCACAGTTAGATTAATTTGTAATCGTTTGATTGATTGGTTTTGAGGCTCTAATGAATTTATATTCGCTCTTGGAAAAAGGTTTTCCAAAAGACAAGCAGGCTTGCGCACTAGAAACACATGATGGGTTGTATTACTCTTGGAGTGATTTGGAGTGCGCTACCGCCAAGATCGCAAATTTTCTGAAGAGCCTCAAACTGCCAGCGGGTTCCCGCATTGCCGTTCAGATTGAAAAATCTCCTGAAGCATTATTTTTGTATCTAGCCACCATTAGAGCTGGCTATGTTTACTTGCCGCTTAATACCGCCTATCAGGCAGCTGAAATTCAATATTTTTTGGAGAATGCTGAGCCTGCAGTAGTAGTTTGTAGCAGTAAGAATTTTTCTTGGGTGTCTAAAGTGGCATTCAAGGCGGGCACTAAACACGTTTTTACTCTCGATGAAAATCGTACTGGAACATTGCTTGAGCGCGCTGCTGGACAAAGCGATCGGTTTAAGACAGTTGCCGTTAAAGATGATGATCTAGCGGCTATTTTGTACACCTCTGGCACGACCGGTAGAAGTAAGGGCGCAATGCTGACCCATAAAAACTTGGGAAGTAATGCCCAGGTATTACAAAAATTCTGGGGATGGAAAAAAGGTGATGTTCTATTACATGCCTTGCCTATCTTCCATGTTCATGGCTTATTTGTTGCTGCGCATGGTGCCCTCATTAACGGAAGCAAGATGATTTGGTTGCCCCGTCTCGATACGGCACAGCTTATTCATCATATGCCTAAGTCAACTGTCATGATGGGTGTTCCTACATTCTATGTTCGCTTGCTTGCGGATAAGAATTTCAATAAACATGTTGCGCGCAATATGCGTTTATTTGTTTCTGGTTCTGCGCCCCTGTTAACCGAAACTTTTAATACATTTAAAGAAGTTATTGGGCAGCCAATTCTTGAACGTTATGGAATGAGTGAAACAGTGATGCTTGTTTCTAACCCGTATAAAGGCAATCGCGTCGGTGGATCTGTGGGCCTACCGCTGCCCGGCATCAAGGTGCGCGTTGTTGATGAAAATAACAAACCTTGCGGCGTCAATGAAATCGGTAGCATTCAAGTAAAAGGGCCGAATATATTCAAAGGTTACTGGAGAATGCCAGAAAAAACTGCCGAGGAGTTTACAAAAGACGGCTGGTTCAAAACAGGTGACATGGGTCGCTGGGGCGGCATAGCAAATGGCGGCAAAGTTCCAAATGAATATTTATGCATCGTTGGCCGCAGTAAAGATTTAATTATTTCTGGCGGATACAACGTGTACCCGAAAGAGATTGAAGGTTTCATTGACGATATGGATGGCGTCGACGAAAGTGCTGTAATTGGCATTCCTCACCCTGATTTTGGGGAGGCAGTGATGGCGGTTGTGGTGCCTAAGCCTGGAGCCAAGTTAGATCCCCAGGCAATGATTGCAAGCCTAAAATCACAAATTGCGAACTTTAAAATTCCAAAGCGTTTAGAGATTGTGAATGATTTACCACGTAATGCGATGGGTAAAGTGCAAAAGAATCTTTTGCGTCAGCAATATGCCAATTAAGAATT
This sequence comes from Polynucleobacter sp., assembly GCA_023253245.1. GTDB lineage: Bacteria > Pseudomonadota > Gammaproteobacteria > Burkholderiales > Burkholderiaceae > Polynucleobacter. The sequence continues at coordinate 4,399 of JALRHB010000094.1, forward strand.
CACTCTTATCTTATTAGTACCCAAATGCGATGCGGCTTTCATTAAACATGAAGGCTGCAAGCATAAATAGCATCACACCAAAGATGCGCTTGAGTTGCGCGACATTAAGCTTTCTGGCCATTTTGGCGCCCAATGGCGCGGTGAAGATGCTGACCCCGACAATGCACAATACTGCGGGCAAATAAACAAATCCAAGCGAGCCAGCGGGAAGATTGGGATTTCCCCAGCTGCCATACATATAGCCTATCGTTGCTGCTGCTGCGATGGGAAAGCCGAGGCCAGATGAGCTTGCCATGGCGGTGTGTGGCTTTACATTGCACCAAAGCATAAAAGGGACCGTAATAAATGCGCCGCCAGCACCAAGCAGGCTGGCAATCACTCCAGTTAACGCTCCAAATGAAAAAAGACCTAGGGTCCCTGGAAGCTCTCTTCCTGGGGCAGGCTTTTTGTTGATGATCATTTGGATAGAGGTGTACACGATAAAGATCGCAAAGAACAGTGAAAGCCACGAGGTGTTGATGGCCTCAAATATTTCACTGCCACCAATTAAGCTGCCAGCTACAAGTCCTGGGCTGAGGGTGGCTACTAGTTTCCAATCAATGGAGCCGTGTTTGTGGTGCGCCCAAATTGCCGAGGTGGTTGTAAATAAGATCGTGGCCATTCCGGTGGCAATTGCCATGTGCACAATCACCTCTTGGCTAAATCCTAGGTGATTAAAGACGATGATCATGAAGGGAACCAAGATCATGCCACCCCCAATACCAAGTAGACCCGCTAAAAAGCCTGCTATACCCCCGCAAAGCATGAGCATTGCAATATCAATTAAAGACATGGATT
>JALRHB010000095.1 GCA_023253245.1 Polynucleobacter sp.
GAATCAGTTTTTTATCTGCAGATTTAAAGCGTAATTGCACAGTAGGAATCTGGGCATCCACCATCCTCTTGACCCAATCAGCATCGGGCATAACTCCATAAAGACCTAAGCGCTGTGGGCATTCAGCGAAAGCTTTGGGGTTCATGTTGCGCGTCCAAGGTAGTAAATCAAAATGTTCAGGTCTGGAGGGCCACTTAAATGGGTTAAACCCACCATCTTGATGCACCATCCGCGACCATGCTTTACCTAAAACTTTGGCATCAGATTCAATAAATCCCATTCCAATAGCAGCAACTGCACCAGCCAATTCATAGTGGTCTGCTGCATGCTCATTATCAATTTGTGGCGGAGGCGAACTTAAGCTGTAACTCTGAATTGCTAGGCATAAATCATCATGGCTATGAGCAGCAATGATTTGATCAGCGAGATCACGAACTAAGCTCATAGATATTAATTACTAGCCTTGATGCCAGAAAGGTGTGCCTACCAGTGGAGTGCTTGCTTGAGCAGACTCTTGTGCTTGCATTGCTCCAGAGAAGAATGCCGTACGACCAGCCTGTACTGACATCGCAAAGGCTTTAGCCATAGCAACCGGGTCATCTGCTAAAGCTACTGCAGTATTAAGTAAGACCCCATCAAATCCCCATTCCATCACTGTGCAAGCATGAGATGGCAAACCCAATCCAGCGTCTACTAAGAGTGGCACATTCAAGCGATCTCGCAGCAATTGCATTGCATAGGGGTTTAGTGGGCCCTGGCCAGTACCAATAGGAGCGGCCCATGGCATCACTGCTTGACAGCCAACATCCACTAAACGTTGGCACAAAATGAGATCTTCAGTGCAGTAAGGCAGCACTTTAAAACCTTCTTTAATTAATGTTTCTGCTGTGCTGACTAAGCGCAGGGTATCGGGCTGCAAAGTGTAATCGTCACCGATAAGTTCTAACTTAATCCAGTCAGTTTCAAATACTTCTCTAGCCATCTGGGCTGTTGTTATCACCTCTTGAGGACTGTGACAGCCTGCAGTATTGGGCAGTACAGGAACAGCCATTTTTTTTAGCAAGTCCCAAAAACCCGAATGAGCTTGCGCTGTTGAGCTACCTTGACGGCGCAAACTGACGGTAATCATGCCTGGATTCGATTGCTTAACGGCATTTTCCAAAACCTGTGGTGATGGGTAGCGGGAAGTGCCCAGTAACAAGCGACTTGCAAATGACTCACCATACAGAATGAATGGATCTGTTGTGTTCAGAGAATGGGGAAGTGGGGCAGTCATTAATTTATTAAGGCAATAGATTCAATATAAGAAATGCTTAGCCACCAGTGACTGGTGCAATCACTTCAACCTGGTCGCCTTCGCGAAGATGATGCTCTGCATGTTTAGTTTTTGGTACAAAATGTAAATTCACAGCAACCGCATAAGGTGGCTTTGCTGAAATTAGCTCAAGGACATCCTGAATGGTGCCGTTTTCAGGAAGTTGTTGCTCAATTTGATTGACCATTATGCGCACGCACTCAACTCCTGTATTGAGGAATGCTTGCCAACACATAAACCGAGCTCTAGAGCGATTTTGCTGTCACCAGTACTCATCAGTTCAAGTGCACAATCTAGGATCGCCGGAGAGATCATAAAACCATGGCGATATAGGCCATTAATCTTCATCAAATTGGATTGATTGGGTGCTTGGTCAATCACAATTGCTGGCAAATTATCTTTAAGGGTTGGGCGACATTGAGTTGCCATCTCTAAAATCCGTGCTTCTGCAAAACCGCTGTGAATGGTATACACAGCACTGAGAAGTTCCATTGCAGAGCGCACACTCATGGGTGATAAATCTTCTGACTCAATTTCAGTAGCGCCCACGACATAGACGTCATCTTCTTTTGGGGCGATATAAATTGGGTAGCGTGGATGAATCAAACGGGTTGGGCGATGCAGTTTGACTTCTGGAGCATATAAGCGAATGACTTCGCCCCGAACCCCACGTAACTGTTGAGTATCTTGCCAGGATTTTTTAGCGCCTAAACCGCGGCAATCAAATACCCAGTCAAAGCGTTTTGCATCAGTACGTAAATGCTCTGGATCAATTGCTTCATTCCAGTGGCAAGAAACTTTCATTAATTGCAATTCAACTAGCAAAGCTTCAAGAAGTTGTCGATTGTCCAGCTGTCCTTCATTCGGCAAATAGAGTCCTTGCCCAAAACGCTCAGCAACACTTGGCTCTAGATGGGCAAGCGCTTGACTATCCAAGCGTTGAGCTTTCGGCAGGGAGCTATTGCGCTCACTATTATGGTCTAAGTGGGCAAGAAAACGTTCCGCATCGCCCGCATCTTGTCTGTGCCACAAAATGAGAGTGCCATCTTGCTGAAAAAAAACAGGTTTAGCCAATTCATTAATCAACTGTCGCCAGCGGGCTAGGCTATAGATACCCATCCGTACAACATTGTCTTCAGTGATTGCTGATTCGGCTAAGGGGGCGAGCATCGCTGCTGCAATGTGGGCGGCGCAGTCCACCCCTTGAGGTGGACCCTTTTCATAGAGCTCTACCTTTGCGCCACGTTTTGCCAGCGTTACTGCTAGCAGCCGACCCATGAGGCCGGCGCCAACGATAGCGTATTGATGATTAGCAAAAACAGTGGGCACGTGAGGGATCGGCAATAGGTTTATTGATAGATTTCACTGCCACGCTTGCGAAACTCCGCGGACATTTCTTCCATGCCCTTGACTGCTTCTTCGGCTGCAATTGGGATAACTTTAGCTTTAGGATTGCCATCAGCATCTAGAGTCGCTGCATAATCCCGCACTTCTTGAGTAATCTTCATGGAGCAGAACTTTGGACCACACATCGAGCAGAAGTGAGCAATCTTAGCGCCTTCAGCTGGCAGGGTAGCATCGTGATATTCACGTGCACGCTCTGGATCAAGGCCTAAATTAAATTGATCTTCCCAGCGGAACTCAAAGCGGGCTTTGGATAGTGCATTGTCACGTACTTGTGCACCAGGCAATCCCTTAGCTAAGTCCGCACCATGGGCAGCAATCTTATAAGTGATGATGCCTTCGCGCACATCTTCCTTATCAGGTAATCCCAAATGTTCCTTTGGTGTGACGTAGCAGAGCATTGCAGTTCCGTACCAACCAATTTGTGCTGCGCCAATACCGCTGGTGATGTGATCATAGCCAGGAGCAATATCTGTGATCAATGGTCCAAGAGTATAGAAGGGGGCTTCTAAGCAATGCTTGAGTTCTTCGGTCATGTTTTCTTCAATGCGCTGCATTGGAACGTGACCAGGACCCTCAATCATGACTTGTACATCATGTTTCCACGCCTTAGCAGTTAGCTCGCCCAAAGTATGGAGTTCGCCAAACTGGGCAGCATCATTGGAATCGGCAATGCAACCCGGACGCAGGCCATCACCCAAACTAAATGAGACATCATAGGCTTTCATGATTTCGCAAATCTCATCAAATTTCGTATACAGGAAATTTTCTTTGTGATGAGCTAGGCACCACTTAGCCATGATTGAGCCACCTCGGGAAACAATTCCAGTAATGCGATCGGCAGTCAGTGGCACATAACGTAGCAATACCCCAGCATGAATAGTGAAGTAATCAACCCCTTGTTCAGCTTGCTCGATCAGGGTATCGCGGAACATTTCCCAAGTAAGGTCTTCAGCGATGCCACCGGTTTTATCAAGAGCTTGGTAAATCGGTACAGTACCAATAGGTACAGGGGAATTACGGATAATCCACTCACGGGTTTCATGAATATGCTTACCAGTGGAGAGGTCCATGATGGTGTCTGCACCCCAACGAATCGACCAGACCATTTTTTCTACTTCTTCATTAATAGAAGAGGTGACGGCTGAGTTACCCAAATTACCATTAATTTTGACCCTGAAATTGCGTCCGATAATCATAGGCTCTAACTCAGGGTGATTAATGTTAGCTGGAATGATTGCACGGCCTGCAGCTATTTCAGAGCGCACAAACTCACCAGTAACGACATCTGGCAGGTTGGCACCATAGCTTTTACCTGGGTGTTGTTTGAGTAATTGTTTGTATGCGGGGTCTTTGCGTAATTGTTCTAAGCCCATGGATTCCCGTAAAGCGACGTATTCCATTTCTGGTGTCACGATACCTTTGCGAGCGTAGTGCATCTGGCTTACATTGTGACCAGACTTAGCAACTCGTGGAGCGGTAATGTGCGCAAAGCGTAGGTTTTGCGTTGCGGCATCTTTTGATCGTGCCACGCCGTATTCAGAGCTTGGGCCTGAGAGCTGTACAGTATCGTTACGTTCCTCAATCCAACGTTTACGCAGGTGAGGCAGACCTTTTTCCAGATTAATGACGATATCAGGGTCGCTGTATGGTCCTGATGTGTCATAAACAGGTACTGGCGGGTTGGCAACCAATTCTTCGCCCACTCGTGTGGGCAACTGTTCAATCATTCGGATTGGCGCCTTGATATCAGGGCGAGAACCCTGAAGATAGGTTTTAGTAGATGCGGGGTAGGCAAATTTTTGCCCAAAGTCACGCTCTAAGCTTTTTAGGCTTGGAATTTCAGTTTCATTTTTATTGTTTGCACTCATGTCCATCTCCTGACGTAATTTAGATGGACGAAACCAGGTGCGGTCTGATGGAAACTCCCCACGCCAGCATTATCTGGATCGGGTTATAGGGTCATTCTCAGCGCCTGTCAGATGCTACTCTGCAAGGGCACCCCTGTTTCATCCTTGTGGCTTATTTAACCACGAAAAAGCAAAGCAATGTGTGACGAATATCAAGACTTTGCTCTCGCATGGTCTTTAGAAGGGTGTTGTATTTCGTAAGATGAAATCGGCTGTGACAAAGGCTGCGTCGCTGGTAAATTCATCGGCCAAAATACGAGCGGCAGCTTCAGAGAGGGGGATTTGTATAAATCCACTTACTTCGCCATCATGATTGGTCGGTATAAAGTTTTCAGGCAGTTCTAAGTCATAGACAAAGAGTTGTTCATCATGAAAGCCGCGATTCGCTATAGGGCGACGCATATGAATACGTCCCACCGGGTTAATTTGATCGGCAATATGTCTTGGAACTCCAGCCTCTTCCCATAATTCTCTACGGACATTCACCCAAGGGGTTTCATCAGCTCCAATGCCACCTGCTGCGAGGTTATCAAGGCGCCCCGGGTCGGTGGCTTTAGTTTCACTGCGCCGCCCGAGCCAGAGCT
>JALRHB010000096.1 GCA_023253245.1 Polynucleobacter sp.
TAACTCCAGCTTCAGAAAACATACCGAGCGACAGTTCAATATCCTTGCTCCACCTTTCTTTAAATTCTTCTGTAGGTTCAAAAGTAACGACTGTCTTAATACCTGATTGGATTATTTTTGATGCGCACCTTGCGCGCTGGTGGTGTTGGTTGTATCTCAGCTACAGCTAACGTAAACCCTAAGGCAATCGCAGAATTAGCCGCTCATTGGAGAGAATCTGATGCAGATCAACGTCAAGCTGCTTTAGATCAAGTACGCTCTATCTTTGCTCAATATCAGATGATTGCTGGCATGAAAACCGCAGTAGCACATTACAGCAATGATCCAGAATGGTTACGGGTTCGCCCACCACTGATGCAACTGAGCACAGAACAGCAAGCGAAGTTATTATCTGAGTTGAAAAAGATCAATTTCAGTATGCCTGGCCTCAACTAAAACAACACTTTACAAACGGAGATAACAATATGAAATTTCTAAAAATAGTGGCCCTTTCCCTGAGTCTGCTTTGGGGCACTGCCCAAGCCCAAAATCTTTCAATTGCAACTGGCGGTACCGGTGGCGTCTACTACCCAATGGGCGGTGGACTTGCCTCTGTACTCTCCAACAAAGTTCCTGGAATGACAGCGACCGCTGAAGTCACTGGCGGATCTGTAGATAACCTTAATTTAGTTGGTTCTGGAAAACCATATGTTGGATTTTCAATGGCTGACGCTGCAAAAGATGCTGAAGCTGGACAAGGGAAATTTAAAGGCAGGCCAATTGACCTTAGCACACTGCTAGTACTCTACCCAAATCTCATGCATGTAGTAACAGTCGACTCTACTGGCATTAAATCCATGAAAGACCTCAAGGGCAAGCGTGTGAGCACAGGATCCCCTGGTAGCGCAACCGAAGTAATGGCATTCCGCTTACTTGAGGCCGCTGGTTTAGACAAAGACAAAGATGTTCAGCGTGAGCGCTTAGGTGCTGCTGAATCCGTCAATGCCATGAAGGATCGTAAGATTGATGCCTTTTTCTGGGTAGGCGGATTGCCCACCTCTGCAGTAACCGATTTAGCCAACAGCCCTGGCATGAATATTGTCATGGTTGACAATGCTGATGAAGTTGCCGCTATGAATAAGAAATATGGCAATCTCTACTTCAAGGCCGTGATTCCAAAAACCACATACAAGGGTATGGCTAAAGATAATCAAGCAGCTGGTGTAGCCAATATTTTGGTAGTCAGCGCAAAAATGCCTGATGACGAGGCATACAAAATTGTGAAAGCGGTATTCGATAACAAAATTGATTTGGTTCGCACACACAAGGAATACATCAATGTAACCCTTGAGAATCAAAAGCAAAGCTCCTCTCCAGTGCAATATCACCCTGGTGCTTTGAAGTACTTTAAAGAGAAAAACATCAACGTAAATTGATGTATTTAAAAAGAGTGAGGCGGCATGCCTCACTCTTTTTTTAACCCCAACAATAAATATAAGTAGAGACATGACTCAAAACGTAATAGACAACGAAACTCAAGCTAAGCTAGATGCCTTCATCAAAGAGGAGGAAGGTGACTCCAATGACTACAAAGGATTACTAGCAAAATTTATTACCCTGGTGGCAGTGGGCATGTCTCTCTTTCATCTTTATGCTGCATATTCAATCGTTCCAACCCAAGAATTACGGGTAATTCACGTAGCACTTGTACTTTTTTTAATTTTTTTAAGTTTTCCCATAGCCTCTCGCTTTAAAAATCGCTTGATGTGGTGGGACGTTATCTTTGCAGTTGGCTCGCTATTAATTGCTTATTACATGCTGAGCAACGGGGATGACCTATTCGACAGAAATACGTTTCCGACTCAATTTGATGTTTTTGTAGGAATCTGTCTAATTCTCATGATTCTGGAGGCAGTGCGTAGAACCAATGGACTAATTCTCGTATCAGTAACAGTACTCTTCCTGCTCTACGCCTTATATGGAAATTACCTGCCTGCCCCTTGGACTCATAAAGGCTATGATCTCGATCGTTTGGTAGGTTATATGTATATGACGCTTGAAGGCATTTTTGGTACTGCAGTAGATGTCTCGGCAACACTCATTATTCTGTTTACGATCTTTGGCGCCTTTTTGCAATTTACTGGGGCTGGCAAATTCTTCATTGACTTTTCTTTTGCCGCCATGGGCGGCAAGTCGTCCGGTGTAGGCCGCACCATCGTGATGTCCTCATTCCTCTTGGGCGGGCCTTCTGGCTCTGGGGTGGCCACCACCGTCACAGTAGGATCTGTAGCCGCGCCCATGCTAGAAAAAGTCGGTTACGAGAAAAATGCTGCGGGGGGATTGTTGGCTGCAGGTGGCTTAGGCGCCATCATTTCTCCGCCCGTTCTAGGGGCAGCCGCCTTCTTAATTGCTGACTTCCTCAAGATATCGTATTTAGATGTCATTCTGATGGCCACCATACCGACTATTCTTTTTTACCTTGGCTTGTTTGTCATGGTAGAAATAGACGTCCGCAAATATGGCATGAAGAATCTTCAATTTAAAGCAGCTGAAACTGCTTGGCAATTAACTAAAAAATATTGGTTCCATTTTTTCTCACTAATTTCTATCGTCGTATTTATGATGATGGGATTCTCGCCCATCATGTCAGTCTTTGCGGCAACAATCGTGTCAGCTCTTTCAAGTATGTTGCGCGAAGATACTGCCATCATTCCTTGGGCCTGGTTTAAGGGGAAGGAGCCATTCTGGTCTGGTCTTTATCAATCCAACCTCACAAAGTCACTTGCTGCTGGATCCACTGGAGTGCTAGCAATTGCTGCTACTTGCGCCGGTGCAGGTCTCATTGTTGGTACCGTCACATTGACTGGCTTAGGCCTCAAATTTAGCTCTATTGTGATTCAATATGCTGGCGGCTCATTGCTACTAACAGCTATTTTTACTGGCCTAGTGGTATGGATTGTGGGCTTAGCAGTCCCCGTAACTGCTTCCTACATTATTTGCGCTGTCATTGCCGCCCCAGCCCTGATTAACCTAGGGGTACCTGATTTTGCTGCGCATATGTTCATCTTCTATTACGCCGTTCTTTCCGAGGTTTCCCCGCCAACAGCTCTCTCACCATTTGCTGCTGCTGCAATTTGTAAAGGCAACCCGTATAAAACGACATTGCAAACTTGGAAGTATGTTGCCCCCGCTATCTTGGTACCTTTTATGTTCGTGCTAGATAAGTCTGGTGTCAGCCTCCTTCTTATGGGATCAACAAATGCACTAGCCCAAGCCGACTGGAGTCAAATTGCCTGGGTTTCATTTACTGCGGTTGTCGGCATCATCTGTTTAGCTGGCGGCTTACAAGGTTGGTTTATCGAAAAGACCAAAGTATTTGAACGTGTGATTATGGTTATTTCTGGGGTTGCATTGGCATACCCTTCAACTGAAGCAGACATTCTTGGATTTGTAGGTTTTGGCCTCGTGATACTGACACAAGCTATCACGCATATTCGAATGAAACCTCGAACCAGTTAGGTTTTAGTCAGCCAAAAATAATCCCGCACTTGATGCGGGATTATTTTTTAAGACCTAAGAAGGCTTCATTAGACAATCTTCGTCCAAGCTGATTTGCCGGCATACTTTTTAACCGCAGCTTCATCAAACTCAAAACCCAAACCAGGAGTTTGATGCAAAATCAAATCGCCATTCTTAAAGGTCAACTGCTTATTAATCAATCTGCGGAAATTTAGAACCTGATCATCTAGGAAAAATTCGACAAATCGCGCATTCGGGGTAGAAGCAACTAAGGGCGCATGAAGATCATGCATCCAATGAGGGCAAACGATTACGCCTTTCAAATCTGCATATGCCGAAATTCGACGCCACTCAGTTATGCCGCCACACACAGCGGCATCCGACTGCAAAATAGCAGCGCCACCTGCATCAATTAACTCTCTAAAACGCCAACGCCCAGCCTCCATCTCGCCAGTTGCCACATTAATGTTGGTTTGCTTGGCGAGGGCAGCATGAAGATCAATGGCGTCGGGAGAGAAAGGTTCCTCAATCCAGTAAGGGTTGTATGCCTCAAAACGTCTTATATATTCAAGTGCAGTAGGAAGATCTCGCCAGGCATTGTTAGCATCTAAGGTTAATAAAACATCCTCACCCACCGCCTTACGAGCAGCCTTAACACGAGCCTCCTCTTCACTGGGCGATAAGCGACCAACTTTCATCTTCACAGCTTTGAAACCCTGCTTAACGTAAGACTCCATTTCTTTTCCGAGCTTAGCAGGAGTCTTGCCCTCTAGATAATATCCACCACTAGCGTAAGCAGGAACGCGATCATCTACAACCGAGCCCAAATACTGATGGAGAGGCAATTGAGCAGCGCGAGCATTTAAATCCCACAAAGCCGTATCCAGAATAGAGATGCCACGCATCACAGAGCCTGCGCGACCCTGCAAAATGGATTCGTTATACATATCGATCCACAAACCTTCGCTGCGATGGCTGTTTTGTCCAAGTAATTTGGGCGCCAATAACTGCTCAACAGCAAGCTTGGCAATTTCACCGCCAGCACTACCCACATAGCAGAACCCAATCCCTTCATTGCCATCTTTGCCCCTCACCTTGACCAAACAATAGTGACGCTCAGATACGGTGCGCGTAGAAAAAGAGGTGACCTTATCCAATGGAACCGCTACTGCGGCAACTGAAACGGAATCAATAATGGGCATGAGAGTTCCTTTGATGAAAAAATGATTGTATCGATATCACTCAATACCTTCCTTGACCTGCTTCAATAGAAAAATGTTGCACTACAACATAAAAAAGTAATATTGTGATGACAATATTGGATAATTGAAAAGTGAATATAGAAACAAGCTATCTGCAATCTTTGCGCCAGGATGTAATTCAAAGTATTTACCCCCGTCTTTTGATGGCGCTGGCTCTCATACTAACTCTGGGATTGCCTGACACTAGCTATGCACAACAAACCTCCCAGGGTTACAAAGCGACCAATAAAGCCCCCCAAATTAAACAAAAAAAGAGTTCCTCCAGCACTACTCAGGCAGGCATCAAGATTCAAGATAAATCCACGAGCGCCAATTACAAGAGTGGAGGGCTAGATCCAGAGCTGTTCAAACGCCCCTCTTCGGAGTACAGAAGTCAAGATGCCCAGAATCTGGACTATCGAGTACAAAGGGGTTGCATACGTCGCAACCTGAATGAG
>JALRHB010000097.1 GCA_023253245.1 Polynucleobacter sp.
ATAGTGAGAAAATTATAGGGTGCAAGAGCCCATAAACCAACAAAAACTCAAATCGATTGCAGCGGCTGTGCCTGCTTCCAACACCTCACGCCCCTTAAAGATTCACTTTCCAGAAGAGCTGCCAGTCTCAGGGCAGCGTCAGGTCATTAAGGATGCTTTGACCACTCACCAGGTAGTCATAGTTTGCGGGGAAACCGGATCGGGAAAAACTACCCAGTTGCCTAAGATCTGCTTAGATCTTGGCAGGGGCACGATCAATGGCGGTCGACTTATTGGCCATACTCAGCCTAGACGGATAGCTGCTACCGCGACCGCCAAGCGTATTTCTCAGGAGTTAGGCACTCCGCTTGGCCATGATGTGGGTTATCAGATTCGTTTTACGGATAAGACGAGTGCAACCGCTTCAATCAAGTTGATGACGGATGGGATATTGCTAGCTCAGACGCAGCGAGATCCGCTCCTCAAGGAATACGACACCCTAATTATTGACGAGGCCCATGAGCGCAGTCTCAATATTGACTTTCTATTGGGTTACTTGCGTCAACTTCTACCCAAGAGACCTGATCTCAAGCTCATCATCACATCGGCAACAATCGATGCCAAGCGCTTTTCAGAGCACTTTGCAATTGATGGGAAACAGGCCCCTGTGATTGAGGTAAGCGGTAGGTTATTTCCGGTTGAGCAGCGTTATGCGCCCCTCGAGCCAGACGCAAAGTCAGATGGCAAAAAAGAGTCCAAAGAAGTGATGGAAATTCCGGAGGCAGTTGCACAGGCGATTACCAGTGTCTGGGGAGAGGGGGCTGCGGGCGCAGGAGATGTACTCGTCTTTCTTCCTGGTGAGCGAGAGATTCGGGATTGCGCTGAAACCTTGCGTAAAGACCATCACTTGCAGCAGCGTTTTCACCCCGAGATTTTAAGTCTTTTTGCGCGTCAGTCTGTGTCAGAGCAAGAGCGTATATTTAATCCAGGAAATGGTCGCAGAATTATTCTCGCCACCAACGTTGCGGAGACATCTTTAACTGTCCCCAATATTCGTTATGTAGTTGATAGTGGTTTAGCAAGAGTCAAACGTTATTCTTATCGCAATAAAGTTGAACAATTGCAGATCGAGCCAATCTCTCAAGCAGCCGCTAATCAGAGGGCAGGACGCTGTGGTCGTGTAGCGGATGGTATCTGTATTCGACTCTACAGCGAACAAGATTATTTAAACCGGCCAAAGTTTACCGACCCAGAAATTCTTCGTAGCTCCTTGGCAGCAGTATTGTTGCGCATGAGTGCTCTACATCTACCTAAAATTCAACATTTTCCCTTCATTGATAAACCGCTTGGAAGAGCGATTGCGGATGGCGTACAACTACTAGATGAGCTTGGCGCCATCGTCTGTGAAGATGGCACAGTTGTAGATAGTAAAGATGAGGGTAATCACTTTAAATTGACTGCTATTGGCAAGCAGCTATCTGATCTTCCTCTAGATCCACGTATTGGTCGAATGCTACTTGCTGCAAGAGAGCAAAATGCCTTGCGCGAAGTTACTATTATTGCCTCAGCCTTGGCTACCCAAGACGCACGTGAACGTCCAATCGATCAAGCGTCTGCAGCTGATCATGCGCACCTCCAGTTTGCTGATGAACGTTCTGAATTTCTCAGCTTTGTGAAGCTATGGGATTGGTATCAAGATGCCTTAAAACATAAACACAGCAATCGTCAATTGGAGGCTTTGTGCCGCTCTAAATTTTTGTCCCCGAGACGCTTACGTGAGTGGCGAGATGTTCATGGTCAACTGCATACCATGTTGGGTGAAAAGGGTTGGAAAGAGAATGCTTTGGCCGCTACTTATGAGCAAGTGCATCTTTCATTATTAACCGGTTTATTGGGCTATGTTGCAAAAAAAGAGGAAGACGAAAAATCCCAAGAACGCAACAGCAAAATTGGTGGATATATCGGTGCGCGAGGCATTCGTCCATTTATTTGGCCTGGCTCCACAATTGGTAAAAAGACAGGGACATGGATTTTGGCTGGTGAGCTACAAGAAACCAATCGCATGTATGCCAGGACTATTGCCAAGATTGAGCCGCAGTGGATAGAAAAGGTTGCCGCACATCGTTTAGTCAAATCGCTCAGCGATCCATTTTGGGATAGTCGTCAAGGTGAGGTGATGGCTTTTGAGCGAGGTACTTTATATGGCTTGCCGATCTATCATGGTAGAAGAGTGCGTTATGAGTCTCACAATCTCGAGCAAGCGCGCGAGTTATTTATTAGGCAGGCTTTGGTACAAGAGGAGCTATTTGGTCGGATGGATTCTCCGGCATCACGGCGTGAAACTGAAGTCGCAGCGAGAAGACAATATCCGGGTCTCTTTGAGTTTTTCTGGCACAACCGCAAGCTCATAATGGAAATAGAAGCGCTTGAACACCGTTCACGTCGACCTGATGTTTTGGTTGATGATGATCTCTTGTTTGCTTTTTATGACTCTCGTATTCCAAAAGAGGTGCGTAGCAGGGAATCGTTGAAGGCCTGGCTTAAGGGATCCAATAAACCAACTGATAGTAAGAACTCAAATCTTGATGCCGAATTACGTCTTTCAAAAGCAGACCTCATGCGTCATGAGGCGGCAGGCATCACAGTAGATCGCTATCCTAAAAAAATGCCCGTAGGTGGCGGTGAACTTTCTTTGACTTACCATTTTGAGCCCGGAAGCCCTAAAGATGGGGTAACGCTCATTATTCCTATAACTTTGCTCAATCAAGTCGACGCTCGTAGATGTGAATGGTTGGTACCTGGCATGTGCGAAGAAAAGGTTCTGCTGCTCCTCAAATCCTTACCGCAAAAGTTGCGTCGTCATTGTGTGCCCTTGCCAGATTATGCGAAGTCTTTCCTTGAGCGTGCAATACATGAAAAGCGCTTTGGAATGGGGGACTTTTTAGATACTCTAATAAATGACATTCGCAAAGAGCGTGGGCTGGAAATCAAGCGCACCGACTTTAGACCTGAATCTTTACCTCTGCATCTCTCGATGAACTTTCGTTTAGTCGATGAGCATGGTCGCCAACTCGAGTTAGAGCGTAACTTGGCGAGATTACGTTCAGAATACGGACAAACCGCAAGAACAGCATTTCAGGCCATCGCACAAGAAGCGGCGGGAGCGGAATTGGGGGTTGACATGGCAAGCCCTAAACTCCAGACATTAGCCGAAAATGCAAGAACCTCTGCTGTTAGGACGGTTGAGCAGGATGGTTACCGCAGTTGGGACTTTGGAGAATTACCAGAAACACTGGAGCTCCAAAAAGGAGCTCGCACTCTGTTTGGTTATCCAGCCTTAGTTGATCGTACAGAGTATTGTGATCTTGAGGTATTTGATGATCTTGTGGAAGCCAGAAGGCAACACTGGAAAGGCCTGCGTCGCCTCTTTGCGCTTGCTAATAAAGATACATTAAAAGCACTGCAAAAGCAGTTGCCAGGTTTGCGGGAAATAGGCCTGCTATTTATTAATATTGGCTCTATAGAGAGTTTGATTGAGCAGATTCTTAATCTTGCTCTCGAGCGAGCTTTTATGAATGATCCCTTACCTATGAATGCCGAGCAGTTTGCAGAGCGTTTGCAAGCAGGTAAACCAAGACTAGCCTTAATTGCTCAAGAGCTTGCTAAACATACTTTAGCTGCTTTGCAGGCTAACGCTGAGTTACACAAGAAATTGGTACAAGCAAAGGCAGTATCACCAAGTGCCTTTGCTGATATTCAATCGCAACTTCAGAGCTTAATTTTTCCTAGAATGGTTGCGGATATACCTTACGAGCAATTGGTGCATGTCCCGCGGTATCTCAAGGCTATTTCTTTGAGAATTGATAAGCTGCGATCTAATCCCGGTAGAGATGCGCAGTGTCAAAAAGATTGGGAGTCAGTAGCAAGGCCATGGCAAAAGCGTATTGCTGCCAATCGAGGTTTCGTCGAAGAGGCAGCTGAGCAGGATCAGGCACTCAAGGATTTTCGTTGGCAATTGGAAGAGTTAAGGGTGGCTCTGTATGCCCAAGAGCTGAAGACTCCTAGCCCAATGTCTTTGAAACGCCTCGAAAAGGTATTGGCAAGCTTGCGATAGGTCAAATGCTCCATTAATAGTAGGGGCTCTTTGCCTCCTAGAATGCTTACAATAGGCATTATGCGTATATTTCTCACAAATAAAGTTTTGCGTGTTATTCCTGTATTTGCAATTTTTTATTCCTTTCTATTGCCAAGCATTTCTTTTTCTCAGTCAAGCACCATAGCCGAGTTAAAAGGTGAGCCAAAGCTCGCTGTTGTTCTTAATTCAGGAGAGGCAACAGTTAGCCTGATTGATATGCAAACGCGCAAAGTGATTAAAACAGTTGCAGTTGGCAAAGAACCGCATCACTTAATGTTGACTCCGGATCAAAAAACTCTGTTAATTGCTAACGCTGCAGGCAATGATGTTGATCTCATGAATCCAGTAAGTGGTGAACTTACAGGAAAAATTCCCAATATTATTGACCCTTACCAAATTGGTTATTCACCAAATCACAAGTGGTTTGTTGCCAATGGCAATCGCCTTGATCGAGTAGATATATATCAAGCACAGGGCGCCGATCTTAAATTAGCTAAATCTATTAAGCTTGGAAAAACACCAAGCCATGTGGCATTTACAGCTGATAGCAAAATTGCATTTATCACCTTACAAGATTCTAATGAGCTCGCAGCAATTGATTTAGATACCCAGACTGTTCTTTGGAAAATGACAACTGGTAAGGTTCCTGCAGGAGTTTGGATGACGCCTGGTGACCAATATATTTTGCTTGGCCTTACCGGTGAAGATAATGTGCAGGTCATTGATTGGAAAAATCGCAAGGAAGTAAAGCGTATCTTTACAGGTAAAGGGGCGCATAATTTTCGCCCCCTTGGCGATAAAAAGCATGTTTTTGTGAGCAATCGGGTTGCTTCCTCGATTAGCTTGATCAATATGCAAACTCTTGAGAAGGTGGGCGATATCACTGGACTGCCCGCAGGCCCTGATGATATGGAAATCACGCCAGATGGTAAGACGCTGTGGGTCACCTTACGCTTTTCCAAAAAGCTTGCTGTAATTGATATTCCATCAATGAAGTTGGTGACTGTTATA
>JALRHB010000098.1 GCA_023253245.1 Polynucleobacter sp.
CCAATAAGTCTCTTTATCTTTTATTCATGAATAGCGCGCAAATTTTTCACTCAGATTTTTCTAGGGCTAGACCCACTAAGAGTGAAAGTACAAAGCGTGCCTTTGGTCTGTCTCTAGCCGCGCACTTAGGTCTACTCGCTTTTTTAGTAATTGGTATTAGCTGGAATAACTCCACTCCCTCTGGTGTTGAGGTTGAGCTCTGGGATGCAAGCCAGCAAGTCCAGACCCCAGTGGTGCCAGAAGTTAAAACCGAAATGAAAGAAGAAGCGGCCGATATTGCTGTCAAGAAAAAACCGGTCGAGAAAGAGGCTCCAAAAAAAGAGGTTAAGGAAGCTCCTAAACCGGTAACACCTCCTAAACCCACTCCTCCCAAGGAGAAGGAAAAAGAGAAAGAAAAACCTAAAAAAGTCGAGCCACCTAAAGCAGCCACTCCAGCAGAAACTAAAGCTAATGCGGCTGCCGAGAAAGTGCGTGCCGATCAATTAGCACGCTTACGCGCTGCTGCAGGTGCAGAAGGTGGAAGCGGCGGAACCAGTGGAAGTGGTGTAGGTGGTGGTGGCAATGCACCTGCTGGCTGGACCGATAAAGTCATTAAAAAGGTAAAGCCACTGATTGTGTTCAACACAGAATCCATTAGCGGCAATCCAGCAACTGTCATTAAAGTTAATTTGGCCCCAGATGGTGCTATTTTGAGCACCAGCATTTTAAGTTCTAGTGGTAATGCGGGCTGGGACCGTGCGGTGCTATTGGCATTAACGCGCGCAGAAAGTCTGCCAAAAGACGACCATGGCAAAATCCCTCAAAGAGAAGTTAAGCTGACCTTTAAACCCAAGGACTAAAGCATGTTGCAAGCAATGAAAAAACATTTCTCATTCGTCATCGCAGTATTTGCGGTAACCCTATCGATGCTTGGTTTGAGCTCCCCAGTGCTAGCCCAAATGAATATTGAAATCACTGGCGTCGGACAATCTCTTTACCCTATTGCAGTCATGCGTTTTAAAGATGAAAACAAATTGCCAGTAAGTGTTACTGAGATTGTGCGGCAAGATTTAGCACGCAGTGGCTACTTTAAAAATACCGAGAATGGCAATGCAACCGAGAGCGACGAAGGCACGCCTAACTTTAAGTCGTGGGCAGCGCGCGGTGCTGACGCGTTAGTAGTAGGCACTGTGATACAAACTGGTGCCAGTCAGTTCGAAATTCATTACAAATTATTTGATGTTCGTAAATCAGAGAGTTTGGGCGGCTTAAATATCAACACAAGTGCTGATAATTTACGCGCTGCAGGCCATAAGATTGCTGATGACATTATCTTTAAGTTGTTGGGTGAACGCGGCGTCTTTTCTACTCGCCTCTCTTACGTCATTAAAGAAGGTAAACGTTATCGCCTAGTAATCTCTGATGCGGATGGACAGAACATTCGCAATGCGCTAAATAGTAGCGAACCGATAATCTCTCCGTCATGGTCGCCTGATGGCAAAAAAGTAGCTTACGTATCTTTTGAAGATCGTAAGCCCGTCATCTACGTACATGAACTTGCTACAGGACGACGCGTTTCCCTGTCTAACCAAAAGGGAAATAACAGCGCACCAGCCTGGTCACCTGATGGCAAAAAATTAGCAGTCTCGCTCTCCAAAGACGGGAATACCCAAATCTACGGCATCAATGCTGATGGGAGCGGCCTGCACCGCCTAACGCGCGGTCGCACAATTGATACTGAACCTCAATATTCTGCAGATGGTCGCTACATCTACTTCACAAGTGACCGAGGGGGTAACCCACAAATTTATCGTATGAGTGCGGATGGCGAGCAAGTCGAAGGCGCAAAACGGATTACCTTCAAACAAGGCTTTGTGACCTCACCACGCATTTCTCCAGATGGTAAATATTTGGCTTATATCGCCAACATTGGGGGAGCTTTTCGTCTCTACATACTCAATCTAGCAACAGGCGATGCGCAAGCCCTTACCGACGGCAGTAGTGATGAATCCCCCTCCTTTGCCGCCAATGGTCGCTATGTTCTCTATTCCACCAAAGTGGGGGGCAAACGGGTCTTAGCTGCCGTTTCAGTGGATGGTAACTCTAAACAGGTATTGAGCATTCCAGGATCAGACGTTCGTCAGCCGTCTTGGGGTCCATTCATGGATTGATCAATAGTCAAAAGCCCCCCTGAATTACGACTTGTTCCCAACCGAAATAGCCAATACGATGCGCTTAGGAGCATAATATTGCCAATTAAGCAGTTAAATTTTTGACCTCTCTCGAAGGAAAAAGGAAAGAACATGACAATTTCTATCGCACGCCGTGCTGCAACCGCTGTGCTGTTGGGAACAACCGCTTTATTTTTAGCAGCTTGCTCAGGCGTTAAATTAGATGATGTTGATAGCGCAAATGGAGGCGGAAGCGGCAACTTTAGCTCGCAACCTTGGAATGATCCCAGTAGTCCACTCTTTCAGCGTAGTGTCTATTTTGATTTCAATGAATACACTGTTCAGACGAAATATCAAAAACAATTGTCTGCACATGCAAGCTTCTTGAAAGCCAACCCTAAACAAAAAATCATCATCCAAGGCAATACCGACGATCGTGGCACTGCAGAATACAACTTGGCATTAGGTCAACGCCGTTCAGATGCAGTGCGCAAATCACTCAATTTAATGGGTGTTTCTGACGATCAAATGGAAGCTGTTAGTTTTGGCAAAGAAAAGCCAAAGGCTGAGGGTGATACTGAAGCAGCTTGGGCAGAAAATCGCCGCGCTGATATCGTTTACATCACGAACTAATGCACGCTATGCGAAAGCAATCTCGCGCTATTAAACAAACGCTCTCACGAGCGTTTTGTTTAAGTGCCTCTGTCATTCTCTTAGGAGCATCTACCAGCTCTTGGGCCATCTTTGCTGATGATGATGCCCGTAAAGCTATTTTGGATTTACGAAAATCCCTAGCCACCACCCAACTTGAACTGCAAAGTCAAATTGAAAAGCTCAAAACAGATAATGCTGAGTTACGCGGGAAAATTGAAAGCCTTGAAAAACAAGGCGAAGAAATGAGCGCAAGTCAAAAAACCTACTACGAGGACTTAGATACTCGTCTAGGTAATTTCGAGCCACGTACAGTAACTATTGAAGGCGTGACAGGAACTGTTCAGCCTGGTGAGAAAAAAGCTTACGATGATGCGCTCAAAGCCTTCCAGGCTGGCAACCTCAAGAAGGCAGAAGATGGTTTCTCGGCCTTTGCAAATCGCTATCCCAAAAGCCCTTATGTACCACTAGCTTTATTTTGGAGCGGCAATAGCAAATATGCGAACAAAGAGTACGCTAGTGCGATTACTCAACTACAAAATCTCATTAAGCGCTACCCCAATCATCCACGCATTCCTGCGGCGATGCTCACTCTAGGTAATGCCCAATTAGAAAGTGGCAATAAAACAGCGGCCAAAAAAACGTTTACTGACATCATCAGTAAGTATCCAGATACAGAAGCAGCTAAAGACGCTCAGCAACTGAACTCTGCTATCAAGTAAGCAGCCTAAGCTCTTATGTCTTCATTATCTGCAGCGTTTGCAAACCTTGCCCCGCGCAAACCCAATGCTCCCGCTGTCATTTTGTTTTCAGGCGGTTTAGACTCAAGCACGATTCTGGCTCTTGCCAAGGATTTGGGTTACGCGCCCTACGTACTATCGGTGAGCTATGGTCAACGCCACTCTTCAGAACTCGCTGCAGCCAAACATATTGCTAAAAAAATGGGCGTTATTCAGCATGAGATTGTGAATCTAGATCTAACGCGCTTTGGTGGATCAGCCTTAACTGACTCAGCGATTGATGTGCCAACTACCCCAAGCCAAGATCAAGAGATCCCCAGTACTTATGTGCCAGCACGCAATACCATCCTACTCTCCCTGGCATTAGGCTGGGCAGAGTCATTGGGAGGGCTTGATATTTTCTATGGCGCCAATGCGGTAGATTACTCCGGATATCCTGACTGTCGCCCAGAATATGTCGCCTCATTTGAGGCGATGGCCAACCTAGCCACTAAAGCCGGTGTTGAAGCTCTGAATGATGACAATCGCTTTAGAGTCCACGCCCCCATCATCCATATGAGCAAGGCGCAAATTATTCAATTAGGAAGCACCTTAGGGCTTGATTACTCACAAACCGTCTCGTGTTATCAAGCCAATGATTTAGGGGAAGCGTGTGGTGAGTGTGAGTCTTGCCGATTGCTCCAGGCAGGCTTCAAGCAGGCAGGGGTTAGTGATCCAACGCGCTACCGCAAGAATTAATCAAAGCTTGCTTAGCCCTACAAATCGAGAGGTTTGACAAGATATAAATTACCCATAATAATGCACTAAATTATGGGTAATTTATCATGACGCTCACTCAAACTATTCATGCCAAAACAACAGTCAGCATGACTGACCTTAGGCGCAATCCCAGCAAAATATTAGAGATTGCTGGTGATTTACCCATAGCCGTGTTGAATCACAATAAACCTGAGGCGTATTTATTATCTGCCAAAGCGTATGAAGCCCTTTTAGATCTTATTGATGACCTCTCTTTGGTAAAAACTATTAAAGCTCGTAGCGGCGGTAAAACGGTTAAGGTAAAACTTGAAGACTTATAGTCTTGAGTTCAATGTACTTGCTTTAAAAGAATGGCAAAAATTAGATAATTCCATTCGAAGTCAGTTCAAAAAGCAACTAGAAAAACGTCTTCAAAATCCCAAAATTGCTTCTGCAAAGCTACATGGGGATTTAAATGACTTTTATAAGATAAAGCTCTCAGCAGTTGGCTATAGATTGGTCTATCAAGTTATAGACCATAAACTCATTGTCCTGGTCATTGCAATTGGAAAACGTAATGAGTCAGAGGTGTATCGTGAAGCCGGAAAAAGAAAATAATTACTTAACCTGGGTCTCGAGCATCCGCGCTACATAACGCGCAATCAGATCAACCTCAAGATTAACTGCATCACCCTGCTTGAGTTTTCCAAGCGTAGTGTTCTCTAAGGTATGCGGAATGATATTGATATCCACGATACAACTGTCTGAAGTATCGTGTGCTTGATTCACTGTCAGCGATACACCGTTTACCACGATTGA
>JALRHB010000099.1 GCA_023253245.1 Polynucleobacter sp.
CAATTTTGAGCAAACAGATTTAGCGGGACAAGCCCAAGAGGCAGTAGATTCCTCGGCTCCACTTGGGGTATGGTGGTTTATAGGAGAACGGCCGCAAGGAGATACCGAGCTCTTGATGAAAAGTATTGTTCGTTCATTGGGCCTCGGCGCCCAAGAATGGGCCTGGAAAGATCCCAATGAGTTGCTTGATTCAAAGCAATTGCCTCAACTTGCTACGCCAATGGTAGCAATTGCTTTTGGGGGCTTGGCGGCACAAAAATTATCAGGTGAGAGAGATCCTTTGCCACAGCTGAGACAGACTATCTTAGGCTTCGATCAAGAAGGCTTTGAAGAGCTTCCATTACTTGCTACTTTTGAGCTTAATCATTTTCTGACCAGACCAAAAGATAAAGCCATGCTTTGGCAAGATTTATTACTCGCTAAATCGATTCTGCAAAATATTTAGTGTTTATGTTCACCAATGAGGTGCATAGAGTCGTATTCAGCTTGATTTGCCTTATGACGCTTAATTACTAGCCACATAATAAAGCTGACAGCAACACCGAAACCAGTGATCACAAACTGAATAGGTACATCTAACCAGATCAATCCCGAGTAAATCATTAGCATTACAAGCACAGAAATATTTTCATTAAAATTTTGTACCGCAATAGAATGGCCAGCAGACATGAGTACGTGTCCACGATGTTGCAGCAGAGCGTTCATGGGTACGACAAAGTAACCGGCTAGCCAGCCTACCAAAATCAATAATAAGTATGCTGGTAATAAATTTAGGGTGACATCCATTGCCCCGATCTTAAAGAGCGAAGTTTGGGGCAGCATGTCAGAGTTATAGATAGCCATGATGCAAACCACTAGGCCCATAGCAATCCCATAAGGCAATACCTTTAGAGAACTACGTAGCGGAACTTTCCAGGCGGCCCAAACGGCTCCACCAGCAACGCCAAAAGCTGAAATTGCTTGCAAAATAGCCCCTTGGGATAGGGACATATGCAAGGCTATTTGGGCCCACTTAATCACAATAAATTGCAAAGTAGCGCCGGCGCCCCAAAAGAGGGTGGTCACTGCTAAGGAAATTTGGCCAAGACGATCATTCCAGAGGGTAGTGAAGCAGACAGAAAAATCTTTAATTAATTCAATGGGATTAGTTTTTTGTGACTCATAACGCGCCCCAGTATCGGGAATTCGCAAATTGATTAAGGCTGCCAAAATGTAAATCAGCATGATGATCAAGATTGCTGATTCCGCTGCAGTATCAATACTCGTATCTAGAAGCGGTAAATCCCAGGATAGAAGACTTTGGGAGACGGATTTACTAATGAGAACCCCGCCAAGCACAGTGCCCATGATGATGGATCCAACTGTCAAACCCTCAATCCAGCCATTTGCAGCTACAAGTTTTTCTGGTGGGAGGAGTTCAGTCAAAATACCGTACTTTGCTGGAGAGTAGGCTGCTGCACCTAAGCCCACAATGGCGTAAGCGAGTAGGGGGTGGCTACCAAAAAGCATTACTACACAACCAACAAATTTAATAGTGTTAGTGATGAACATAACATTGCCCTTAGGGCGTGAGTCAGCAAAGGCGCCGACAAATGCAGCAAGCAAGACATAGGAGAGTACGAAGAATAGTTTGAGTAGGGGAGTCATCCAAGCGGGTGCTTGGAGTTGAACCAAAAGGGCTATTGCCGCAATCAGTAGAGCGTTATCTGCGAGCGACGAAAAAAATTGCGCCGCCATAATGGTGTAAAAACTACGGTTCATTCGTACAATCTAGTCATTCCATCAATTAAAACATGAAAGGAGGGGTTGATATGGGTTTGGCAGCTAATCACTTGATTAATAGACCAATTTTGGCATCTATTGATACCGAGGCCTTTCGACACAATTTAAACAGAATTCGTGAACTTGCTCCAGAATCAAAAATATGGTCTGTAATAAAGGCAAAAGCCTACGGGCACGGCCTTGAGGCGGCCTTAAAAGGCCTTGAATCTACCGATGGTTTTGCACTTTTAGATATTGCCGATGCACAGTGGCTAAGAGACCATACATGGGGTGGGCGTATTTTGCTTCTTGAGGGATTATTCCATTCAGATGAACTAGCTAGAGCAGTCCAATTGAGTTGCGACATGGTTGTTCATAATGAAAAGCAGGTTCGGTGGCTTGAGGCGTATCAAAACGATTCGGGGCGGCCAATCAATCTCTTTTTAAAACTCAATTCCGGAATGAATCGTCTAGGATTTCAGCCAGAGCAGTACCGAAATGCATATCACCGCTTGCATGCTGCTGGTTATCGTATGCATCATATGACTCATTTTGCCAATGCTGATCAAGTTGATCGACTTCCTTCAGTGGGGCAGCAGGTGGAGTGCTTTGAGTCAACGATTGAGGGTCTTCAAGCGCCAACTTCCTTGGCAAACTCAGCAGCAATCCTATGGCATCGGAATGCGCTTGGTGATTGGATTCGCCCCGGGATCATGCTCTATGGAGTCTCACCCAGCGGGGCTTACGCTGATATTGCCCGCTCTGACTTGCTTCCAGTGATGCAGCTACGTAGCGAGATTATTGAGATACAAGAATTAAAAAGGGGTGATCACGTTGGTTATGGAGGTCGATTCGAGGCGCCAAACGATATGCGTATCGGGGTGATTGCTTGTGGCTATGCTGACGGTTATCCGCGTCATGCGCTAGATGGAACGCCAGTTTGGGTGCAGGGTGCGGGTGCAGACTATGACGATGTTATTTGCCCCATAGCTGGTCAAGTTTCGATGGATATGCTGACGATTGATTTAACTGGGGCGCCCAATGCTCAGATTGGCAGTGGGGTCGAGCTTTGGGGAAAAGAGATCCCAGTTGATGATGTCGCTCAAATGAGCGGTACTATAGGCTACGAGCTAATTTGCGCCTTAGCCCCCCGCGTACCAGTGGTGATTAAGTAATCAAGATTTGATGGCTTGATAATAAATCTGCGCTGTTCCCTCTACTTATTCCAGATTTGCCACCAGCGACGTTCTTTTTGGACGCGTTGACCAGTAACCAGCATCTGGCTATCGGGGAAATTTAATTTAAATACTCGAGCAGCATCATTGCTGAGATCTGTCATGCCAAGCTTCTCATAGGATTTGGTAAGTATATAAAGCGCCTCCTCGACAGCGGGAGCGCGGTCGTAGTCTTTAATAACCAACTGGGCACGATTTGCGGCAGCCAGATAAGCTCCCCGTTGATAGTAAAAACGCGCGACGATGACATCAGCCTCAGCTAAGGAGTTCACGATGTATCGCATCCGATCAAGGGAATCTGGTGCGTATTTGCTATCTGGAAAGCGCTCTACGACTACTTTGAATGATTCAAAAGCTTCCTTTGCCGCCTTTGGATCTCGCTCAGAAAGATCTTGACCAGTAAATTTACCGAGCCAACCCAGGTCATCGTTAAAGCTTATAAGCCCTTTGAGGTAGTAGGCGTAGTCTAAATTGGGGCTACCCTGATGTAATTTAATAAATCGATCAATGGCTACTTGCGCTTGGACTTGCTCTTGGGCCTTCCAGTAACAATAGGCAGCATTAATTTGGGCCTGTTGGGAGTAAGGGCCAAATGGAAAGCGGGCTTCTAGTTTTTCAAAATATTTACCGCATTTAGCAAAGTCAGCATCGTTGAGTTTTTCAGTTGCTTCAGAGTACAGCTTGGTCTCCGACCAAATATCAGTGTCATCTTTTTGGCCATCGCTGCCGGCACAACCGCTTAAGGCTAAAACAGCGACGCCTGAACAAATAATTAGACCGGTGCTTAATTTTTCAGAAGATGACCGCGCAAGGGCGGCAAGCCTTAAACTGGCGTTTGTAATAACGTCCGACATAACTAAAAGGCTATTTAAGCGTGGCATTGCCGCATACTCCCGATTCGAATCCCATTGATTATATCGATGATGAGGACTTTATTGCCCTAGAAATTCCCCATGAGGTCAGCGGGGAACGTTTGGATAAGTTTCTCGGTGGTGCCTTGCCTGATTATTCTCGTAATCGACTCAAGGCTTGGGTTGAGGCTGGGGCGGTCACGGTGGATGGAAAGGTGACTAAATCTCGTCATTTGCTCAGGGGCGGGGAAAGTATTAAGGTCTATCCGCAAGAGATGCCTGAGCAACACGCCTTCGCCCCAGAAAATATTTCTCTAGACGTGGTTTACGAGGATGAATCGATTATCGTCATCAACAAACCTCCTGGTCTTGTGGTGCATCCTGCTGCTGGCAACTGGTCGGGAACTCTACTTAACGGCTTGTTATTTCATTATCCAGAGCTAAAACAGCTTCCGAGAGCAGGAATTGTGCACCGACTCGATAAGGATACTTCTGGGTTAATGGTGGTCGCACGCACCGATGTGGCTCAAACAGCTTTAGTTAGGCAGCTACAAGAGCGATCTGTGGGCCGTCGTTACTTGGCATGGGTTTGGGGTAATGCACCCTCGCAAGGAAAAATATTAGCCTCAGTTGGTCGTGATCAACGTGACCGTTTAAAAATGGCTGCAGGCGTCACACAAGGAAAACCAGCGGCTACAGTATTCAGAAGATTGGCTAAGGGTAGCTTTCAAGATAGTCCCGTAACTCTTCTAGAGTGTAGGCTAGAGACAGGAAGAACCCATCAGATTCGGGTGCATTTGGAGTCTCTTGGATTTCCTTTACTTGGCGATCCAGTCTATCGAAAGAAAACCCCAGTTGTTGCCAAATTTTTGCCATTTGAGCGTCAAGCATTACATGCTTATGCACTGAGCTTGGTTCACCCTGTAAGCTACGACCGCATGACTTGGTTTAGATTGCCGCCCAAAGATTTGGAGCAATTGCTGCCCTTAGTTCAAATGGATATAGAAGATCTACCCAAGGAAGAGGCATTACTTGCTTCTGTCAAGAATGATCAATGCTAATTCACTGATTCTGCCAAGCTGGAAGGCTCCGCAGTCTATAAACGCTTTTACTACAACGCGCATAGGTGGCCTAAGTTCGATACCTTTTAATGAGCTTAATCTTGGTACAAATGCTGGCGATGACCTCCGTATAGTCCATCAAAACCGGATGTTGTTGAGATCATTTCTTCCAACT
>JALRHB010000009.1:0-22871 GCA_023253245.1 Polynucleobacter sp.
TCGCGCTACGAGGATGAGACCGAGCTTTTAACTGTAGAGGAAGCGGTGGGACTTGGGCGGTCCCAATCGATTCAAACTCAAGGAGTTGTAGTTCGAAATCAGGTCATGTTTCGGCCTAGAAGGCAGTTATTAGTGACAATTGAAGATGACACTGCCTCGCTGCAATTACGTTTTCTAAACTTTTACCCTAGTCAGCAAAAGCAAATGGCGGTGGGCGCCCATATTCGAGTTCGAGGGGAAGTGCGCGAGGGTTTTCAGGGGCCTGAAATGGTGCATCCAACCGTGCGCGTAGCAACACCCGATGCGCCTTTGCCACAAAGTTTGACGCCGGTCTACCCAGCGAGCGCGGGTATTTCTCAGACAGTCATTCGTAAGGCGGTTCTTCAAGCCTTACGTGATCCCAGCTTAAGGGAAAGCTTAGCGGAATTTTTACCGGCTTCATTAATGAGACGTATTTTGCCAGGCCAAGATTGGCCATCTCTAGAAGAGGCTATTCTTTATCTTCATCAACCCCCTGCTGATGCTAATACGCAAATGCTATTAGAGCGTACTCATCCTGCATGGCGACGAGTTCAATTTGAAGAATTATTAGCACAGCAAATTTCTTTAAAAAGGTCTCATGTAATTCGCCGTGAAAGACGTGCCCCTCCTTTTGCAAAGCTAAATGATGCAAAGAGTTCATGCGTCAGCATTGAGGATGGCTTACTCAAAGCCTTGCCATTTGAGTTAACAGATGCGCAAGCACGCGTTTGGTCTGAGATTAACTCAGATCTATCAAACGCCTTTCCGATGAACCGCTTGCTACAGGGTGATGTGGGCAGCGGTAAGACTGTTATTGCTGCTCTGGCCGCTGCACGCACGATCGATTCCGGTTACCAGGCAGTCATTATGGCTCCTACTGAAATTTTGGCAGAGCAACATTACCTCAAGATGCAAGAGTGGTTTGGGCCATTGGGTGTTCAAATTACTTGGCTATCCGGAAGTTTGAAGGCAAAGGAAAAAAAACTGGCGCAAGAAATGATTGAGAGTGGTCAAGCTCAACTCATTATTGGAACGCATGCACTGATTCAGGATAAAGTTAGCTTTTCAAAGTTGGGCATAGCGGTGATCGACGAACAGCATCGATTTGGCGTGCGTCAGCGTTTAGAGATTCAGCAGCGGGTTGGTTCAGAATTATTTTATTGCCATCAATTAATGATGTCGGCCACTCCAATTCCTCGCACACTAGCGATGACTTACTATGCTGATTTAGATGTTTCAGTAATTGATGAGTTGCCCCCAGGTCGAAAACCAATTGCCACAAAAGTGGTTAAAGCTGCGCGTCGCGATGAGGTCATTAGTGGGCTTCAATCTTGGCTATCAAAAGGATTGCAAGCGTATTGGGTTTGCCCTTTAATCGAAGAGTCAGAAGCCTTACAGCTGCAAACCGCAGTTGAGAGCTTTGAGCAGCTCACCCAAGCTTTGCCCGACTTTAAGGTAGGACTTGTTCATGGACGCCTAAAAAGTGAGGAGAAGGCTGCAGTGATGGCGGCGTTCAAGGCAAATGAAATTCAGTTGCTCGTGGCAACTACTGTGATCGAGGTGGGGGTCGATGTGCCTAATGCGGCCCTCATGGTGATTGAGCATGCTGAGCGTTTTGGTTATGCACAGATACATCAATTGAGAGGACGGGTGGGTAGAGGTAGTGCAGATTCAGTTTGTATATTGATGTATTCAGAGCCTTTATCCATGGCAGCAAAAGAACGTTTGCAAACCTTGCGAGAAACATCTGATGGATTTGTGATTGCTGAGCGCGATCTATCGTTACGTGGTCCTGGCGAGCTGCTAGGAGCAAAGCAGTCAGGCGATGCAATGTTGCGCTTTGTGGATTTGCAGCGTGATGCTTGGTTAATCGACTTAGCTCAACAAGCTGCTGATAGTCTATTGACTGAAAACACCAATCTAGTCGAGAGGCATTTGGAGCGTTGGCTCGGCTCGCGTACTGAATTCTTAAAAGCTTGATAATTGATTCATGATCATGACAACGCTACTTCTCATATGCATGACCGTCTAGTTGCTTACGCCCAGTTAATTCGCTTTGATAAGCCGATCGGAACTTTATTGTTGCTGTGGCCTACATTATGGGCTCTGTGGTTAGCTAGTAGCGGTTTTCCGCAATGGCATTTGCTATTAATTTTTTCACTTGGAACTTTTTTGATGCGTAGCGCAGGTTGCGCCGTTAATGACTATGCGGATCGTGACTTTGACCGATATGTATTACGCACTAAAGATCGCCCAATTACGAGTGGCAAAATTTCTGGTAAAGAAGCGCTTGCTGTGGCTGCATTTTTAGCTCTGCTCGCCTTTTTGCTAATCTTGCCATTAAATACCTTGACCAAAGAGTTATCGGTATTTGCTTTGTTGGTGGCAATTGTTTATCCATTTACTAAACGTTTCTTTGCAATTCCTCAGGCTGTCCTGGGCATTGCTTTTGGTTTTGGTATCCCTATGGCCTATGCCGCAGTATTAGGCTTCATACCCTTGGAGGCTTGGATACTATTTATTGGCAATATCTTTTGGGCGATTGCTTATGACACAGCCTACGCAATGGTAGATAGAGATGATGACTTACGTTTGGGTTTGCGCACATCGGCAATTACTTTTGGGCGCTTTGATGTAACGGCTATCGCAATAAGCTATGCTGTGCTGTTTATTTCTCAAATTGCAGTTGCAATTCTTTCAAGCCTTAGTAATTGGCATTGGCTTGGTTGGGTATTAGCTTTGGCTTGCGCCATTTATCACCTTAAACTCGTTTCTATGAGAGCGCGCGATGACTGTTTTAAAGCATTTCGTCACAATAATTGGTTGGGCGGCTTTCTATTTCTGGGAATCGTACTTGGGTTAGCGTTTAAATGAACTGCGAGATTAACTTTTCCCTAGTTCATCGCCCATCGTTTTGCCACGTTGACTAGCGGCTTCAATAGCTTTCTCGAGTGCGCCATGCCAATCAAACTGCTTTAAAACATCTAAGGCAGCTGCAGTTGTGCCACCTTTTGAAGTGACACGTTCACGCAATACTCCAGCGTGCTCATCGGAGTTATGGGCTAGCTGGGTAGCACCTTCTAAAGTTGCATAAGCGAGCTTGCGTGCAGTAGCAGAGTCTAAGCCTAACTTTTCTCCACTAGATTGCATTGCCTCTAAAAAAGCAAATACATAAGCTGGGCCGCTTCCAGAAACGGCAGTAACGGCATCCATTAATCTTTCTTCCTGCACCCAGACTGTCTGACCAACAGCGTTGCAAATAGTTTGCGCTAAGGTGCGATCTGCGGCATTGACAGCAGAGTCAGCAAACAGGCCTGTAATACCTTTGCCTATTAGGGCGGGAGTATTGGGCATGGCACGAACGCAGCGCTCATGGTCGAGCCACCGACTCATATCTTTCAAGCGTATGCCAGCTGCAATACTGAGAATGAGGGGTCCTGGTGCGCTAGCGTGTTTGAGCTTGGCGCTCAAACTCTTAGCAACCGTATTAAAGTCTTGCGGTTTGATTGCCATGACTACAACATTATTTTTAGAAAAATCAAAAGCAATCTGTTCTAGTGCACCGATGATCTGCACACCATAATCTTCATGCAATTTAAGACCCGTATTAGCATTTGCTTCGACCACTGATAACTGGTTTGCCTCGAAGTCATTTGCCAATAAACCGCTAATTAAAGCGCGACCCATATTGCCACCACCAACAAAGGTGATATGCACATTTTTATTCATGTCTGTATTCATGCTTTTATCTTATCGCGCTTTCCAAAAATAGCGCTACCAATTCTGACCATGGTGCTACCTTCAGCGATTGCAGCCTCCATATCATCAGACATTCCCATAGAAAGGGTGTCGAAAAAATCAAATTTCAGATCATGTGAGTGCTTTGCTTTAATGCTTACAAAGCAATCGCGAACCGCTGAAAATGCCTGCCGTTGTTCATTAATATCACTAGTAGGTGCAGGTATGGCCATCAGACCTCTTAACGCTATATTTGGCAGTTTTGATACAGCATCACACAGCACATCCACCTCTTCTAAAGAAATACCACTTTTACTTTCTTCTTTGCTGACATTAATTTGGACGCAAACTTGAAGATCTTCAAGCTCTGCAAATTCAGAGCGTTGACTAGAAAGTCGTTCAGCAATTTTGAGTCGATCAATGCTATGTACCCAATCAAAATGTTCGGCAACGTCCCTTGTTTTGTTGCTTTGTAAGGGGCCTATGAAATGCCATTCAAGCCAAGGGCGTAATTTAGAGAGCTGCTCAATTTTTTGGACACCCTCTTGAACATAGTTTTCGCCAAAAGCGGTTTGCCCGGCATGCATTGCCTCTTCAATATCCCTAGTGGAAAAGGTTTTGCTAACCGCTAGTAGTTTGATATCCTCTGGATCACGTTTTGCAGCTAATGCGGCTAGCTCTAGCCGCTGCTTCACTTGCATTAGGTTTGTAGTAATTTTGCTCATGATGTGGTGCTGCATTGTTTTGCAAGCAATTGATCCACGATTTCAATCCAATGTAGGATGGGGGTGTCATCTTGTTGAAGATGAGTAATGCAACCGATGTTTCCAGACACAATAACTTTTGAGCCAGACTCCTCGCAAGCAGTATTTAGGTGAGCCAGTTTGTTTTTGCGTAACTGCTCAGAGAGTTCTGGTTGGGTTACAGAATAAGTTCCTGCTGAGCCACAACATAAGTGACTATCAGCGCAGAGTTGCACTTCAATGCCTAGGGAGCTTAATAGACCCTCAACTTTGCCTCTAATTTGTTGACCATGTTGCAAGGTGCAGGGTGGGTGATAAACGACCCCTGGCTTTGGCTCAGGGCCAACCAATTCTAGTAATTGCTCTTGAAGATTTGGCAAGATTTCCGAGATATCTTTAGTTAGTTCAGAAATCTTTTTTGCTTTGCTTGCATACACGGCATCATTAGCAAATAGATGGCCATAGTCTTTGACCATCACACCACATCCAGATGCTGTCATGACGATAGCCTCAACGCCTTGTTGGACGAATGGCCACCATGCATCAATATTTCGCTTTGCATTATCAAGGCCACCAGTTTGATCATTTAAGTGGTAGCGCAATGCTCCACAGCAAGTAGCATTGGGCGCGCTAATCAGTTGAATATTGAGCGCATTTAAAACTCGTGCAGTAGCTGAGTTAATATTTGGGAGCATGCTTGGCTGAACACAACCCTCTAAGAGCAGCATTTTGCGAGCATGTTCGTTATGAGGTCTTGCATAAGGGCTTGTATTGCTAGATAGAGCCTTATTTTTTAACTCCGGAATCTTGCGCGCAATACCAGCGGGCATAAGCGGCCGAACAAGGCGACCAAGAGCCATTGCTGTATTAAATAATTTTGGGCTGGTAAGCCCTTCCTTCAAAGCCCAGCGTGTTAGTCGCTGACCAAGAGGTCGTGCGGGGGTATTTTCTTCTGCCCACTTGCGACCAATATCTACCAAGTTGCCGTATTGAACGCCGCTGGGACATGTACTTTCACAATTTCGGCAAGTGAGGCAGCGATCTAGATGAAGGCGTGTCTTATCAGTGGGGGCTTGACCTTCGGCCATTTGCTTTATGAGATAGATGCGTCCACGTGGACCATCGAGCTCATCGCCCAGAAGTTGATAGGTAGGGCACGTTGCAGTGCAGAAACCGCAGTGAACACATTTACCAAGAATTTTGGCAGCTTCAATACCTTCAGGGGTATTAGCGTATTGGGGGGCGAGTTGAGTTTGCATGTCAGGACTTACGGTAGACGTTTAGTGGCAAATACGCCTGCCGGATCAAAGGCGGCTCTCAAGCGCGCTTGAACAGCTTCGAGGGCAACCGAGTGCGATTGCTCGCTTAGTAAGGTAAAGCGTTGATTATTGGGATCTAAATTGGATCCTTGTTTAAAACGAGAGGCATGCCCACCATGGGTATGAGCTATTCTCTTGAGATTCGCAAAGGTCGCATCATCACCAGGTGCTTTAATCCATCTTTGTTGACCATGCCATTCCAAAACAATTTCACCAACCGAGTTTTCAATCGTGAGTGGTGCGCAAGCAGCAGGTAGGGCCAAGCGATAGAGTGTGTCGGTACTTTGTAAATTGTTGAAAACAGCTAAACGTTGTTCACGCAAATCACTCCAAAAAGTTTGCGCAATCGCTGGGTCTAACTCTGTAGCATCAATAGCCGCATTCAGAAGGGGAATGGCTGCATTGACAGCCGCAATAGCCCCAGCAAGTCGAATAGTGAGCTCACCATCCTGACCCGGTTTTCCAATCCAGCAACTGGCTGATAGTGGCAGTGGTTGACCGGCCCACTCATTGAGCACTCGTAAAGCTTTTTCTTGGGAAATGTAACAACGTATGGTGGCGGTTGACGCTGGTTTAGGAAGTACTTTGACTGATGCCTCGAGTAATAAGGACAAGGTTCCCATTGAGCCGGGCAGCAAACGGGAAACATCATATCCCGCGACATTCTTCATAACCTTGCCGCCAAAAGATAAGTCTTGACCCTTGCCATCCATGATGCGACTGCCCAATACATAGTCGCGTAAATTTCCAGTGCTAATACGTCCAGGCCCTGCCAAGCCTGATGCAATCACACCTCCAAAAGTGGCGTGCTCGCCAAAATGGGGCGGTTCAAAAGCTAAGACCTGGTTTTTTTCTGCGAGCACTGCTTCGATTTCTTTTAATGGCGTGCCAGCACAAGCAGTAATTACTAACTCTTCTGGTTGATACTCCAAGATACCCGAGTAGGAGCGCGTGCTAAGCTTGGTAAATACGTTTGGATTACCATACCAGGCTTTGCTCCCACCGCCTTCAATGGAAAGTGGGCTATTGGCTTTTGCAGCCCCAAGAATTTGTTCACGAAAGGCTTCAATCTGTAAATTGGAGTGACTTGTATTGCTGCTCATTAAAAGCGCTCCAATTCTGGATGAGGTAACTTACCACCAGTAATTCGCATGCGACCATACTCAGCACAGCGATTTAATGTAGGAATGGCTTTATCGGGATTTAAGAGTCTCTCAGGGTCAAAGGCACTCTTGACTCCCCAGAATGATTCACGCTCTGCTTCGCCAAATTGTACGCACATGGAATTAATCTTTTCGATACCAACCCCGTGCTCACCAGTGATGGTGCCATCTAGCTCAACACAAGCCTCCAAAATTTCTGTACCAAACTCTTCTGCGCGATGCCACTCATCTTGATCTGCACCGTTAAATAAAATTAAGGGGTGCATATTTCCATCTCCTGCATGAAATACATTTAAACAGGTAAGGCCATATTTTTGCTCCATCCCTTGAATACGCTTCAGTAAAGTGGCGATGTTTCTGCGGGGAATGGTGCCATCCATACAGTAGTAATCTGGGGCGAGACGTCCAGCGGCTGGGAAGGCATTTTTTCGACCACTCCAAAATTTGAGACGTTCAGATTCATTTTGAGAAATCTGGATACCACTTGCTCCTGCACGTTCTAATACCTGAGTCATGCGTTCAATCTCTTCAGCCACTTCCTCTGGGGTACCATCTGACTCGCAGAGTAGAATTGCCTCAGCGTCTAGGTCGTAGCCGGCATGAACAAATTCTTCAACTGCGCGAGTAGTGGCTTTATCCATCATCTCAAGGCCAGCAGGAATGATGCCTGCAGCGATGATCGCGGCAACTGCATTGCCACCTTTTTCAATATCGTCAAAACTAGCCATAATGACTCGTGCCAGTTTTGGTTTGGCAACTAATTTCACAGTCACTTCGGTAATAACGGCGAGCATGCCTTCGCTGCCCATGACGATCGCTAGCAAATCTAAGCCAGGTGAGTCGGGCGCTAGGCTACCAAACTCCACAATTTCCCCGTTCATCAATATGCCACGCACTCGTAAAACGTTATGCAAGGTCAAGCCATACTTGAGGCAATGCACTCCGCCAGAGTTTTCGTTGACATTGCCGCCGATAGAGCATGCAATTTGTGAGGAGGGGTCTGGTGCGTAATATAGGCCTAAGTGCGCAACTGCTTCAGAGATGGCCAAATTGCGCACCCCTGGCTGAACTACGGCCGTGCGGGTAAATGGATCAACATTGATAATCTTCTTGAGCTTGGCCAAGGAGAGTACCAAGCCCTGAGAAATCGGCATGGCACCACCTGACAGACCTGTGCCAGATCCTCTGGGAACAACAGGGATTTGCATAGCAAAACAAGTTTTTAGGATTTGAGCAGCCTGCTCTTCAGTTTCGGGCAGGGCCACAGCTAATGGCATCCGTCGATAGGCTGCTAGACCATCGCATTCGTATGGAATAGTATCTTCCGGTTCCCATAGTAGGGCATGCTCAGGAAGGATGGGGCGTAGTGCCGAGACCAATTTGGACTGGAGAGCGGTAATTGCCGCGATATCTGGGGGTGGGGTCACCATATTCATAAGAACCATTTTAGCCATTTACCTATAATTAGTTCATGGGAAATCGACTTTCAAAGATAGCCACTAGAACTGGCGATGCCGGCATGACAGGACTTGGCGATGGCAGCCGCGTAGAAAAGGATCATTTACGCATCTGTGCTATGGGTGACGTCGATGAGTTGAACTCCGAAATCGGTGTTTTAATGACTGAATCGTTTCCTCAAAATATCGCGGAAGAGTTAAAAACCCTTTTTTTGCAAGTGCAGCACGATTTGTTTGATTTGGGTGGGGAGTTATGCATCCCCAACTACACTTTGCTCAAACCTGAGCAAGTTGCCCAATTAGATGTTTGGTTGGAAAAGTACAACGCCACTTTGCCACCATTAACGGAATTCATCCTTCCTGGAGGCACTCGGGCAGCAGCACAAGCTCATGTGTGCCGTACTGTTTGTCGTCGTGCCGAACGATCTATTGTCCGTCTGGGTTGGGAAGAGCCTTTGTATGATGCTCCACGCCAATATGTGAATCGTTTATCCGATTTACTCTTTGTCATTGCACGTGTATTGAATCGAGCGGCAGGTGGACAAGATGTTTTGTGGAAGCATGAAAAAAAAAGAGGCTAAGTAATTTAGCCTCTTTTGTAAAAATAAAACTGTAGAAGTTGCGCTGTATTATTTCTTGGATTTTCTGCGGTTCTTCACAGCCAATGCCAGCCGTTGCAATACATTAACTGAGTCTTCCCAGTTAATGCAGGCATCAGTAATGCTTTTTCCATACTCTAATTTTGCTGGATCATCTTTTCCTGGGGAGAACTTTTGTGCACCATCATTGAGGTGGCTTTCGATCATGACGCCAAAAATTTGACGTGATCCAGATTCAATTTGCTCGGCGACATTTTCGGCAACCACAATTTGGCGCTCATGTTTTTTGCTGGAATTGGCATGCGAAAGATCAACCATCAATCGGGCTGGAAGCTTTGCGGCCTCTAGCTCTGAGCAGGCTGCTTGCACATAGTGCGCTTCGTAGTTAGGTTCTTTACCACCACGCAAGATTACATGACAATCTTTGTTGCCCTTGGTCTCCACAATTGAAACTTGACCATTCTTGTGAACGGATAAGAAATGATGTGGCCTGCTAGCGGCTTGAATTGCATCGGTTGCAATTTTGATGTTGCCATCAGTACCATTCTTAAATCCATGAACTTGGCTTTCGGTAGTGCGTGCACCAATGGCTCCCCAAGAAATCAAGTCTGCAATATATTGGGGAGAAATTACATCAAGGAATTCACTGCCAGCGGGCATGCCAAGGCGATTAATTTCTATCAATACCTGACGTGCGATGCGTAGACCTTCTTCAATGCGATAGCTTTCATCTAGGTAGGGGTCATTAATCAAACCCTTCCAGCCAACAGTGGTGCGAGGCTTTTCAAAATAAACCCGCATAATGATTTCAAGTTCCCCTGAAAAACGCTCGCGCTCAGCGAGTAATCGTTGGCAGTATTCAACGGCAGCGCGCGGATCATGAATTGAGCAAGGTCCAATAATGACTAAGAGGCGATCATCTTTGCCATGAATAATGTCTCGAATCTTCTTACGCGTTTTGCTAATTAACGCCTCTGTTGGGGTTCCGGAGATGGGGAAAAAGCGAATTAAATGCTCTGGGGGTGGCAGAACAGTAATGTTTTGAATGCGTTGATCATCTGTATCCGAGGTTTTATCAACAGCGGCATACCAGCTAGGAGGATTAGTATTTTGTTGGCTCATACGACTATTTTAAGCCGTATTAAGCGGTTCCGCCCACAGTAAGACTATCAATTCTTAAGGTTGGCTGCCCAACTCCAACCGGAACGCTTTGTCCCTCTTTGCCGCAAACTCCGACCCCACTGTCTAATTTCAGGTCATTTCCGATCATGGAAACCTGTTTGAGAGACTCTGGACCGCTACCAATAATGGTGGCGCCCTTAACTGGATATTGGATTTTGCCGTTCTCAACCCAATAGGCTTCAGAGGCTGAAAATACAAATTTACCGCTGGTAATATCGACCTGACCGCCCCCAAAGTTCACAGCATATAAACCGCGTTTAATGCTCGCAACGATTTCCTGGGGATCATCTTTTCCAGCCAACATATATGTATTTGTCATGCGTGGCATTGGCAAGGAGGCAAAGCTCTCGCGACGACCATTACCGGTTAAGGGCATATTCATTAGCCGGGCATTGAGACTATCCTGTATGTAGCCTTTAAGAATTCCATCTTCAATCAAGGTAGTACATTGCGTTGGGGTGCCTTCGTCATCGATGTTCAGGGATCCTCGGCGACCAGAGAGTGTTCCATCATCAACAACGGTCACTCCTTTTGCAGCCACGCGCTGACCAATTCGACCTGCAAATGCTGATGAGCCTTTGCGAGTAAAGTCGCCCTCTAAGCCATGACCTACAGCCTCATGTAGTAAAACACCCGGCCATCCTGGGCCCATCACGACAGTCATTGGTCCAGCTGGTGCAGCCCGTGAATCTAGGTTAACGAGCGCCCCGTCCACCGCATCATCTACATATTGATTGATTACTTCTGTGTTGAAGTAGTGATAATCATGACGCGCACCGCCGCCAGAGGAACCGGATTCTCGTCGGCCATTTTGTTCGGCAATCACATGAACGGATACGCGCACTAGTGGGCGAATGTCGGCAGCTAGAAGTCCGTCTGCTCGAACCACTAAAACCACATCAAACTCTCCCGCTAAGCTGGCCATTACTTGAGTGATGCGGGGATCACGTGCTTTAGCGCGCCGCTCAATGCCTTCTAGAAGCGCAATCTTTTCTTGTGGCGCTAAAGAATCCAAAGGATTTAAATCTGAGTAAAGTTGATTTGATATGGGGTGAAAAGCCTTACTCGCAATTGCTTGCTTGCCGCCATGGGGGCCGATTACTCTGGTGGATAGTGCTGCTTTATTGAGGGCATCTGCGTTGATTTCATCAGAGTAAGCAAATGCTGTTTTATCGCCATAGATTGCGCGCACGCCAACACCTTGATCAATATTGAAGCTTCCAGACTTCACAATTCCTTCTTCAAGGCTCCAGCTTTCACTGCGAGTGTGCTGAAAATACAAATCTGCATCATCTAATTGATGGGTAAACATATTGCCAAAAGTACGGTGCAATTCTTGCTCAGATAGTCCAGTTGGCTCTAGCAAAATTGATTTTGCTAGCCTAATGAGGTCAGCTTGTTGTTTTGGCTGAGTCCAATTTCTTGGAAAAATTGCTTCTGGTGCTTTCATTGTGAATGAGCTGAACTTTCTATATTAAAGCTTGCGGTGTTGCAATGCGGGTAACTTAGAGCGTACCTCTTTTAATTTATTTTTGCTTAGCATGCCAGTAATAAACCCCTCGCCCTCTGAAAGATTGGCTAAAACTTCGCCCCAAGGATCAATCAACATACTGTTTCCCCAGGTGCGACGTTGATTGAGATGAAGACCGCCTTGTGCTGACGCCAAAACGTAGCATTGATTTTCAATTGCGCGGGCGCGCAGCAGAATTTCCCAATGATCTTTGCCGGTGGTATAGGTGAAGGCTGCTGGAATGATGTGGCAATCAACCTCACCGAGAGCGCGATATAGCTCGGGAAAGCGCAGGTCATAACAAATACTCAGACCTAGCTTCCACTCACAGCCATTTACCGAAATAATAAATTGGCTGGGTTGATTGCCGGCCTCAATTGTTTCTGATTCTGCATAGCGTTCAGTTTTCGTTTGAAATCCAAACAAGTGTATTTTGTCGTATCGAGCAATAGACTTACCCGTAGGATTAAATGCAATAGTGGTATTCAAAACCCGGTTAGATTCTGTTGCGACAAGAGGGATGGTGCCAGCAACCAAATAAATTTGATTTTCTTTTGCAATAGCAGCCAACCGTTCTTGAATTGGCCCGTTGCCTAGCTGTTCACGGGCGCTAACTTTATCGGTATCTTTCAGTCCCATGAGGCAAAAATATTCAGGAAGTACTGCAAGTTGAGCGCCCTCATTAGCGGCAGCCTTGACTAAACGTGAGGCGGTATCGAGGTTCTCAAACAAATTGGGAGTGGAGACCATTTGTATCGAGGCAACTCGAAGCTCTGTGGCGCTATTGTGAGTATTCATTATTAATTTGATAGTGTGCTTGGTGCAAGAGTGTTATTTGAATTACTCGGCTGTACATTTGGCAGGTTTGGTTTATTTTGTTCTTTTAACAAATTTTTCGTGCGAATCGTGTTCATCGTATTGGCATCAAGTGGCTGCCCTTTTTGATCAAGTGGAATTACTTCTGGTTTATCCCAAGATCCTTGTACCAAATAGTCAGTTTGCATCGTGCGGTTAATCTGATTTGTAATGAGGTATTGACCTAGGACTGCGCCCAAGCCCACAATGGGATTGATAACAAAAGCAGCCAAAGATCCGCCAGTGGCATCAATTGTCGGAAATATAGTAATTCGAAGATCTTGCGTCTCTTTTGGAATATCAATTTGTCCGGTCATTGCAACACGTGCTTGATCCAAAATCATTGTGAATTGTTTGGTTTGAGCAATGCCTTGAGTAATATCAAATTCACTAGAAATAGAGCTAAAAGCAGTTCCTTGTGTAGCCAAGTTTCCAAGGCTTCCTTTTAAATCCAAGGTGGCGAATCTAAAAAGACTTTGCAGGCTGAGTACATCAAGTAACTTTGCTCCTTCACTATTTACCTCTAACAAACGGCCTTGAGCTAAATTGAGGCTTGCAGTTCCGGAGAGGGTATCAAAGGCTGGAAAGAAAAGTGGGCTAGACCAAGTCAATTTAGCACTAAGCTTTCCAGATCCGCCCTCTAGGGATTTCGGATTGCCCCAGCGAGCAACAATCGTTCCGGCATCTTTAATACTCATGTCGATGCTGACCTTGCTCTTGTCCGGATTATTAATTGT
Organism: Polynucleobacter sp.; assembly: GCA_023253245.1. Classification (GTDB taxonomy): domain Bacteria; phylum Pseudomonadota; class Gammaproteobacteria; order Burkholderiales; family Burkholderiaceae; genus Polynucleobacter. The sequence continues at coordinate 13,325 of JALRHB010000009.1, forward strand.
TTTGCCAGTCCATTGGCCGGTAATGACTGAGTCTCCCTGTGGATTGCTGATGCGAATGGAGTCGACTTTCAATAAATCTTGAGTGGTTGTCGATTTAATTTTGACTGAGCCTAAATTTGCTTTTGACCAGCTAAGATCATCAATTAATAAATCTAAGCTAGGAATTTGATTGGGATTTGCTAGAGCTCTTTGAGATCCTGATTTATCTGCTGAACCACTTTTACCCAAGATATTCTCTTTGGTTGATTCATTAGTTTCATTTTTTTGATCCGGAATTTTTAGGCGTGCAAGTTTGCCGCTGATAAACCCACTGGGGTGCTCTTGGTTTGATGGGTGCCATTGCATTTGCCCAGCAAGATCAGGGGTATTAAATCGTAGTTGCCAAATATTATTTTTTTCGGTGGAGCTGAAATTGAAGTCACTCCAATCGCGATCAAGTGCTATAAGTTTTTTGATCTGAGCGGAAATTTGTACATTGCTATCTGATGGGTTTTTGCCTGCCTCTTTAAAGCCTTTTTTATCGAGCTTCCCGGCGCTCAAAAAGCCTAACCAGCTATCTAGATTGATTTCATTATTGACGAGGTGAACTGCAAAGCCTTGCTGCGGTAAAGTAGCAGCCGCCCCAATGCCGAGAGCATTTCGAATAAGCTTATCAGGCCCAATATTGCCTTGCATGAAGTATTGCTCACCAATATTGACATTCCAGTCTGCCAGAGCCGCATTATTTTTTTTGCTCGGGTAGGTTCTAAAACTCAATTGCCCAGCCATGGCAGCTCCCAATGATTTTTGTACGGGCGCTGGCGCTGAGCTAGCCCAATTTCGTAAATCTATTTTGAGACTAGTTTGGCTACCATCCTTGTTAAAGTTGACGAGGCCATTGTATGTAGCCGAGCCGCTCATAGCATTAATCAATGCTGGATTGAGCTGTGAGCGAAAATTGGCAAGCAGGTAGGATTTAATAAAGTTTGCACTAATATCCCCATTCACTTTGAAGCTTGTGTTCTCTGAACTCGATGATGCAGAGGAAATATTAAACGCGCCACCAAGAAAATTGGCAGTAATATCTTCAAACTCAGGATTGGTTTCGGTGATGCGCACTTTTCCTTTAAGGTTTTCAAATGGAGGAATCTCGCCCCACTTCACGGCATTTCCAGGAAGGGTAAGCTTGGCATCAACTTTAGTTTCCGCTTCACCTGACAATGGAATGGTTAATCCAAGGTCAAGATTGATGGGGCCGTAAACGGAAAGTTTTTTAACTAAATTAGGGTTTTGAACTCCAGCTGGGGATGCGGCAAGGTATTCCATTATTTCAGAGCCCTCACCCGACACCAGCCCATGAATGCTGAGGGTCAGATTTTTTGCGCTGAGATTAGGAATTTGTGATGCCACATTAGTGAGCGTCACTTTTCTATAGTTAGCTGTATCAATATCCACATTTAAAGTGGATTGCTTCATGCTAATGGTGCCATTAACGTTGTTAAACGTAGACCAGACTCCCTGTCTTGTTGGCAATAAAGGTGCTGGTTTAAAGCTTGCCTTAGTGAAAGGTAGCTTGAGGCTCAGTTCCCCAGTTTTTCCGGCTGGGAAAGGAACATCGTCTGGATTGCCTTTAATGTGTAATGAGCCATTTTGAATATCCCCAGATTCGAATGCTTTGCTGAGATACTGACGACTTTCTTTGTCCATGGAGACAGGAAGGTATCGATGTGCAGTAGCCAATTTTGCCTTTGCAAAATCCATATCCAAAGTCATCTGATCTGCTTGCTTGGGTCCGCCGATGAAGTAGCTTAAATTAAATTTGGTGTCGATTTCAGAATTACTGAGCGCCATTTTTTTGGCGACAATTAACCAACCCCCTTTTTGTTTTGTCCAACTCACCTCGCCTTTTGCGCTATCAAGTGCAGTATTAGGAGATGATAAAAAGTCATTGAGTTCAAACCCTAGATTTTTAGAGTTTAGTGTGAGGCTGCCTTGTTTTTGATCTCCCGATAGATTGCCAGAGAGATTGGATACTGAGGGAATAGAGGGGCTCACTCCCTTAAAGCTGATGCTAATTAAGTTTGCCCGCACATCAAAGTCTAGCTTGCTAGAGGCAAACCAGTTCCCTGAAATAGGAAGGTTAGAAAATGCTGACGAATTCTCGGACCAATTGATCTCTACATTTTCTAGTTGACCATTGGCATCGGCAGCTTTGATCCATTGATGAATTTTCTTGGGAAGAGGAAGATTAAGTGCAAATAGGGAAGCATCTTCCACCTTAATTTTGCTTGATGAGAATCCAAATTCTTTTATTTCGCCTCCATCAGTTGGTGGCTTCCAGCGAAAAGTGATGGGGCTGAGATTATCGAGTGGAAGATTAGCTGGAGTATTGCTATTGCGCCATGCCAGGGACTTAGTGGTGATAGAGTTAATCCCGCGATCATTTTTTTGCACGAGCTCAGTCTCTAGTCTTCCAAAGCTGAGTGCATCCTCATCTTTATTAAGTTGGATCCTGAGTTCATTTGCTAAAAGATGGATATCGCTACTATCAATTTTTCCGCCATTTAGTTGCAGACTTCCTTTTGTATCAACTTTACCCGCAAGATCTTGCAAGGGGAGGACAATATCATCAGCAAGTTGGCCAAGATTTAAATCTGATAAATCCCACGTGAAGTTGCCACTCCAATCTCGCCAATTACCTGCTTGGCCAGCTAAGTGATGATTAAAACTTGCTCTTATATTTATAGCTTTGGGGCTCCAGGGAGTAGTGGCTTTTAGTTCGCCTTCATGCCGACGGACGCCATTGCTAAGACGAAAATTCTGAACATTAATCTCCGTTTTTAATTTACGACCCTTTTGGTCTTGCCAAAATATGGTGGCGTTAGAAACCTGTATGTCGTCTTGAGCAAGTAACCAATTTTCTGTAGAGAAATCATTTGGCCTGTCATGAATGGGAATACCTGCAACTGAAATCACGCCATTGGTATCGCGCTGAGCATATAAGCGAACATGATCAAGGCTAATGTCATGAAAATAGGGTGCTAAGTGATAAAAAGAGAGCCAGCTCAGTTCCCCCTGAATATTTTCGATCAGCAGGGGAGGGGGGTTTTGTGATGCAGTTGGGTCAATAAACCGCAACCCTTTAATTTCAAAGCTTGGGCGAATGCCTGTCCAAGAAACTTGCACATCATCCATGCTCACCTTAGCGCCAAGGCGCGCACTGATTAAACGCTCTAGGGTGGGCTTTGACTTTTCAATTTGCGGCCACAAAATAAAGCGAACGCCAAGATGTCCGAGGACAAAAAGAGCGGCTAAGACACTTGCCAGAATTAGGACACGTTTACGCCAGCGACTGCCAAAACCGGGTAGACGTTTTTGCTGTGTACTCGGTAAGCGTTTGCGGAGGATATTTCGAAGCATGTGCTCTATTATCCGTCAGCCCAAATGGGATCGCAAAGCATTCCCGGTTTTACCTCAAAGTCGGATTAAGATGATGTCATGAGAGATTTTTGCGCCCAAATTGATTTTCTGAAGCAGCACTCAACTTATGCGCAGCGTTGGCTGAATGCTCGCCCTGATTGGGAAGACTGGCTCAAGCTCAAGGGCGCTCAAAATATCGGTGTTGATGGGATTTTGGAGCTTTTGCACCCTTGCAAAGCTGCCCTGCTCAATAAAGATCAAGACGAAGCGCAATTTATGGCAGATCTGCGGCTAGCCAGGCAACGTTTGATGCTCTGGGTGGCCTTTCGCGACCTCAATGGCCTAGCTAGTCTCATAGAGATTACTCATGCCCTAAGTTATTTTGCCCAAGAGGTGCTTAATTTATCGATTGCCTACATTCGAGAGGATCTGCAGCCACGCTTTGGTTTGCCTTGGAGTACGGTAACCAATCAAGAAATGCCTTTGATGGTAGTTGGCATGGGAAAACTAGGCGGACTTGAGCTTAACCTTTCCTCTGATATTGACCTCATTTTTCTGTATGAGCACGAGGGTGAGACCCAAGGGGCGCCTAAGAGCCTGTCTTATCACGAATGGTTTACACGTATGGGCAAGCGTTTGATCCGTTTGTTAGCCGAACATGATGCAAATGGTTTTGTATTTCGAGTAGATATGCGCTTGCGTCCGAATGGTGATTCTGGACCACTTGTCTGTAGTCTGGATATGCTCGAAGAGTACCTCTTGGTGCAAGGTAGAGAATGGGAGCGGTATGCTTGGATTAAGGGAAGATTGATTGCTCCATCACCAAGCTCTCCCGCATATGCCCATAGTGAAAAAGAGTTGGATCAATTAATCCGACCCTTTGTTTATCGACGTCATTTGGACTATGGTGTTATAGCTTCCATTCGTGAGTTGCATGCCCAAATTCAACAGGAGGCAGAAAAGCGTTCATCGAACCATCGTGGACGTTCTAGAGATATCAAATTAGGTCGTGGAGGTATTCGAGAAATAGAATTCTTGGCTCAGATGTTTCAGTTAATGCGCGGCGGTACAGATCCCCGCTTTCGAATTCGCCCTACCTTAGAGGTATTGGAATTAATTAAGCAGCAAGGTATCTTGCCCGCCGAAGATGTTGAATCCTTGCAAAACGCTTATGTTTTTCTGCGTCGACTAGAGCATCGTATTCAGATTTGGGAGGACCAGCAAACTCACTACCTGCCAGAGGATGATGTTGCCCGAACCCGCTTGGGCAAGAGTATGAGTAGTAATGAGCAAGCACATGAGCAGGCCGAATTTATTGGCGAGCTCGACAAGCATCAAAAAGCTGTCGCACAATTATTTGGTAAAGCTTTTATTCTTGATGACAGTGCTCGCTTAGATAGTGCCTCATTACCTGCAGGCTGGGAGCCAGACATTAAATTGTTCCCAGAATCTGCTGTACGTTGGACGGCTTGGGGAAGTAGTCCAAAGCAAAAGCAATTGCCCGATAAAAGTCGATTAATTTTTAGTAATTTAATTCGTAAGGCTGCAGACATTTTGCAGGCCGAAGGGCTCAGTGCATCGAGCGCAGACACCACATTATTGCGCTTTTTTGATCTACTTGAGGCAATAGCACGCCGTAGTGCATACCTATCCATTTTGTCTGAATACCCTCAAGCACTAGTCAACGTGTTGGCTTTATTGAGAGAGTCTCAATGGGGTGCAGAGTATTTAACGCGACATCCCCACCTGCTTGATTACTTGCTGAACTCGCGAACAGAGAAGGCATTGATAGAGCACCCCGAGCAGTATTGGCATGAGGTCAAAAAGACGCTGGATATGCGCTTAGACGATGTCATGCGCGATGGCGATGGCTCTGAGCAAGCGATGGATATCTTACGCATTACCCATCACACGGAGACCTTTATCACCCTCTTGGCTGATTTGGGTATTGGTGTAGACCAAGCTTTAACGGTAGAGAAAGTCAGCGATCATTTGTCTGCGCTAGCAGATTTAATACTGCAGGCTACCTATGAGAGAGTTTGGCCCAGTGTGGCCAAAAAATTTGGGCTGTCCGAATTATTGATCCCCCCATTTGCTGTGATTTCCTACGGTAAGTTAGGCGGTAAGGAGTTGGGTTATGCCTCTGACTTAGACTTAGTGTTTTTATATCAGGCAGAAGAAGCGGATTATTCGGCACAGGAAGTCTATGCTTTGCTAGCCAAGCGAATGATTAATTGGTTAACGGCCTACACATCAGCTGGCAGTTTATTTGAAATCGATACCCGTCTACGACCTAATGGGTCAGCGGGATTCTTGGTGACGAATGCGGAGGCGTTTAAAAAATATCAATTACGTGAAGGCGATAACGCCGCTTGGGTCTGGGAGCATCAGGCCCTGACCCGCGCTAGATTTTCATCGGGCAATAAGACTGTTGGCATGTTTTTTGATCAGGTGCGATCACAGGTTTTAAGTCAGAAACGCGATATTGATCAATTACGTCTTGAGATTTTAGAAATGCGCCGCAAGGTGCATGCCGGCCATCCCAATCCAAGTGCGACATTTGATTTGAAGCATGATGCTGGTGGCATGGTGGATATTGAGTTCATTGTCCAGTTTTTGGTTTTAGCTTATTCCAACCAGTATTCGCAACTGATTGGTAATTTAGGCAATATTGCCTTACTGCGCATCGCTGGAGAAGTTGGCTTAATTGATGAGCATGCTGCCCGAATGGTCGGTGATGCATATCGGTTATTACGAGCTAGGCAACATCGACTACGTCTCGATGGTGCAGAAAAGACTCGAGTGAAATTAGAAGGAGAGTTGCAGCTGGTGGAGGCAAGACAATCAGTTTTGGAGCTTTGGCAAGAAATATTTCACGCGCCATCGAATAACTCAGAAGTAGTTTAAATATTTTTTTAATTTTGTTCCAATAGTTCGCGTGCATGGCGACGAGTAGTATCAGTAATGGTTGCGCCACCAAGCATGCGAGCAATTTCTTCCACTCTTTCAGATCTACCAAGCGGGGAGACTTGAGATATGGTTTTATCCGCCGATTGTGATTTGCTGACTTTTAGATGGTGATTGCCTTGTGCAGCCACTTGTGGCAAGTGAGTCACACATAGAATTTGATGCGATTGACCAAGCTGGCGCAACAACTTGCCAACTGTTTCTGCAACGGCGCCACCAATTCCGGCGTCGACCTCATCAAATATGAGTGTAGGTGTAAAAGATGCTTTACTGGTGATTACGCTGATTGCTAAGCTTATGCGAGCAAGCTCTCCACCTGAAGCAACTTTGGCTAGTGATCGAGGTGTGCTACCTGCATGTCCAGCCACTAAGAATTCCACCTGCTCAAGACCATATGTACCTCCTTCTGCGAGAGGGTTTAACACAATCTCGAGTTGACCGCCCGCCATGGACAGGTCCTGCATAGCGCTTGTAATTTGCTTTCCTAGATCTTGCGCTGCTTTACTACGTTTTTGAGAGAGTTGCTTGGCAAGCTTGAGGTAAGAGGCTTCCTCGGCTTTTACTTTCTCGCGAAGGGCATCAATATTTTGAGAGGCTGTTAGTGCATCTAGGTGATCCACAGTTTCATTCAGTAGCTTCGGTAGCTCATCTACTTCAGTGCGGTACTTTCTAGCGGCATTATGAAGGGCTTGCATACGCTCTTCAATTTCTTGTAAACGAGCAGGGTCTAGATCGAGTTTTTGTAGGTAGCGATTTAGACTATGCACAGCCTCATCAATTTGAATCTGAGCAGATTCAAGTGCCTGACTAATATCGCTCAATGCTGCATCATGTTGAGCAAGGGCGCTCATGTTGATGCATATTTTAGAGAGGATTGATTCAACAGAATTATCCGCATCACTTAATACGTCAATAGTTTCTTGGCAGCCACTGATAATTTTTGCACCATTAGCAAGTCGAGCATGCTCACTTTGAACTGTAGCCCATTCGCCTTCTTGTGGTGCGAGCTCACTGAGCTCTTGAAGTTGCCACTCCAAGCGCTCTCGCTCTCGCTCAACATCTTGGCCAGCATTTTCAGCTTGCTCTAGAAGACGACGAGAATCATGTAGTTTTTTAAATGATAAAGAGACCTCATTGAGCAAATCCATATGATTGGCGTGTCGGTCTAGTAATTGACGCTGCGCACCAGTTTTAAGAAGTAGCTGATGTGCATGTTGACCATGAATATCTACTAACTGGTCACCAGCCTCTTTTAATTGGCTAACAGTGGCTACACTGCCATTAATAAAAGCGCGGCTTCGACCATTGCTTTCAATGGTTCGCTTGAGAAGTAAGCTTTGTCCGTTATCTTCACTCGGAAATCCTTGCTCATCTAGCCAGTCATTGAAGTGCTTTACTTGTTCGGGCGCAATTCGAAACAAGGCAGAAATTTCGGCGCGATTACTACCCTCGCGTATTTGGCTACCATCTGCTCGTTCACCTAAGACTAGGCCAAGAGCATCTAGCAGAATGGATTTGCCGGCACCTGTTTCACCAGTGAGCACAGTAAATCCAGATGAAAAATCAAGCTCTAGTTGATCAACGATGACAAAGTCACGGAGCGATAGGGTCTGCAGCATGCCTTAGCGTATCAAAAAATTTGACATCAAAATGTCGATGGATATTCATTCCAATGCAACTTTTCTCGCAAAGTTTTGTAATCGCTATGGCTGCGAGGATGAAGAAGGGTAATGGTTTTGGTAGATTGGCGAACTTCAATCGTGTCACCGCTTTGCAAGTTAGTCTGAGACTGCATGTCAAAGTTGACAATCACTTCTCTGCCATCTACCACTTCAATACTAACTGTAATATCTTGAGGCAAAACAATCGGGCGATTGGATAAAGAGTGTGGCGCAATTGGTGCCAACAAAATTCCGGCTACCCGAGGATGCAAAATTGGTCCGCCAGCGGAGAGCGCATAAGCGGTCGAGCCGGTGGGGGTAGAGACGATCAATCCATCAGAACGTTGGTTGTACATAAAAGAGCCGTTTACACGTACTGCAAGCTCAACCATTCCTGAAATTCCAGAGCGGTTCACCACGACATCGTTGAGGGCTAGCGCCCGATTGATTGCCTGGCCATTACGTAAAACAACGGCGTCTAGTAATGTTCGAGTATCGGCTTCATATTCGCCGGCAATGATTTCAGGAAGTACGGTTTTTACATTCTGGATGGGAATATCGGTCATGTATCCCAAGCGTCCCATATTGATGCCGACCAAGGGAACATTGCTGCCGGCTAACTGACGCCCAATGCCAAGCATGGTGCCATCACCCCCTAAAACTACTGCTAGGTCAATGGCCCCTGCAAATTCCTCTACATTTTTGGTGGGAAAACTTGTGAGTTCAAGATTGGCCGCAGTAGCTGTTTCCAAAAAGACCTCGCAATCCTGCTTTCCTAAGAGGCTGGCAAGATCCTGAAGACGTTCTTGCATCCCCTCGGCTTGATATTTGCCGACTAAGGCAATGCGACTAAATGTCTTTTTGAAGGAATTTTGGGATGGGCTTAACATATGGTGATTAAACCATACGCATAAAATCACTTCCACCATGGATGATCGTTCTCGCGCCTTACTTAAAACCCTCATCGAGCGTTATATCGAGGAGGGTCAGCCCATTGGCTCGCGTACCCTTTCCCGGTTTTCTGGATTAGATTTGTCTGCCGCCACTATCCGTAATGTGATGGCTGATTTGGAGGATCTGGGTCTAGTAACCAGTCCTCATACCTCTGCAGGTCGTATTCCCACCCCCCGAGGCTACCGTCTGTTTGTCGACACTATGGTGACAGTGCGCCCCCTAGAGGAAATGGCGGCTCGAGAGGTTGAAAAAGGGCTTTTGCCGGATTCACCTCAGCGGGTACTCAATTCTGCAGCGCAAATTTTGTCCAATTTGACTCACTTTGCAGGGGTGGTAATGACGCCCAAGCGGGCTCAGGTATTCAAACATGTTGAATTCTTGCGGCTTGGTGAAGGAAAAATTTTGCTGATCATGGTCACCCCTGAGGGCGACGTGCAAAATCGTATTCTGCCAACCACGCAGGACTATACGCCAAACCAGTTAATTGAGGCGGGTAATTACATCAATACCCAATTTGCAGGTAAAAGCTTTGCGCAGGTTCGTGCGCATTTAGCATCCGATTTAGA
>JALRHB010000009.1:22881-23142 GCA_023253245.1 Polynucleobacter sp.
GTGATATATCTGGATTAATGGCTTTAGCTTTACATAGCGGTGTAAGTGACTATGGCATGGGCCAGGGCGATATGTTGTTGTCTGGCGAAAAGCGCCTGCTTAATGTCGGTGATCTGAGTTCCAATTTAGATAAGCTTCGTAAGATGTTTGACATGCTTGAGCAAAAGTCTGTATTGATGCAGTTACTTGATGTTTCAAGTCATGCTGATGGCATTCAGATCTTTATTGGTGGCGAAAGTGACTTGTTGCCCTATGAAGATT